>PEQZ01000012.1 GCA_002928395.1 Hyphomicrobium sp. | reverse complement strand
CGAACGATCAGGCACTCGTCGAAATACAGAACAGAGGTGATCGAATGACGGACGCGGGAACGCGGGGCCGGAGCTTGGCGTGCGCGCTCGGCCAGGCGGCGAGGCTGCTGGCCGAGGAGGCGCAGTTCACCGCGCTCGATCTCAAGTCGGTGGCGGACGATGGCCGCTTCGAAGGATATGCGAGCGTATTCGGGCGCGAGGATCTGGGGCGCGACGTGATCGCGGCCGGGGCCTTTCGGGACACGCTGTCGAGGCGTGGCGTGGATGGCGTGCGGCTACTGTTCCAGCACGATCCCGGCCAGCCGATCGGGGTGTGGGAGGATCTGCGCGAGGACAGTCGCGGGCTTTACGCCAAGGGCCGGCTGATGACGGAGGTGGGTCGCGCGCGCGAAGTGCTGTCGCTGATGCGGGCCGGCGCCATCGACGGGCTGTCGATCGGCTTCAAGGCCGAGAAGGGCCGCCGGGACGCGCGCACCGGAGTCCGCCGGCTGGAGAAGGTGGATCTCTGGGAGATTTCCGTCGTGACGTTCCCGATGCTGCCCGAGGCGCGCATCCGAAGCCGGAAGGCCAACCCCTTTCAGAGTGGAACTCCGACGGAACGCGAATTCGAACGCTGGCTCACGCGGGACGCTGGGCTGACGCGCGGCGAGGCCAGAGCGGTGCTCCGCTCGGGCCTCAAGGGTCTTCAGGCTCTGCGGGATGCGGGCGGAGGCCACAGGGGCAGCGTGGATCTCGTGGACGCGATCCGTCGCGCCGCTCGGTTCATGCAGGCCCGAACCGACATCACATCTCATCAAGGATACGAACAATGATCGACAAACAGGATTTCGAGACCAAATCACGCGACAGCCAGGACGGGCCCGAAGTGGCCGCAGCCTTCGGCGAGTTCATGCACGCCTTCGAGGCATTCAAGGAGACCAACGACCGCCGCCTTGCCGAGATCGAACGGCGGGCGACCGCCGATCCGGTGACGAGTGAGAAGCTCGCCCGGATCGACCGCGCGCTCGACGAACTGTCGGTGAAGGGCGCGCGGCTGCCGATCGGCGGGCATGGTGCGGTGCGAGCCGGCGCGGGGCTCGCGCACAAGACGGCCTTCGATGGCTACGTGCGCAAGGGCGAGACCGCGAGCCTCCGCAGCCTCGAAGGCAAGGCGCTGTCCGTTGGCTCTGAACCCGACGGCGGCTATCTGGTGCCGGACGAGACCGAGCGCATGGTCAACAGTGCGCTGCGCGACTACTCGCCGATCCGGGCCATCGCAGGCGTGAGGCAGGTATCGGGCTCGGTCTACAAGAAGCCGTTTGCTATCACGGGTTTCGAGACCGGCTGGGTCGGCGAGACGGCGGCGCGGGCGCAGACCGCGACCCCGACACTGGCGGAATTGTCATTCCCGACCATGGAACTTTATGCCATGCCGGCGGCGACTTCGAGCCTGCTCGACGACAGCGCCGTCAACATCGACGAGTGGCTGGCGGGTGAGGTGAGGGTGGCGTTCGCCGAGCAGGAGGGCAAGGCTTTCGTCACCGGCGACGGCGTGAACAAGCCAACGGGCTTCTTGACCTACCCGACGGTCGCCAACGCCAGTTGGACATGGGGCAACATCGGCTTCGTCGCTTCAGGGGCGGCGGGCGCTTTCCCTGCGGCCGATCCTGGCGACAGACTGATCGACCTCGTGTACGCGGTGAAGGCAGGCTACCGGGCGAATGCGAGCTTTGTCATGAACCGGGCAACGCAGTCGGTCCTGCGAAAGATGAAGGACGGCGACGGCAACTACCTGTGGCAGCCGGCCACCAAGCCGGGCGATGCGCCGACGTTGCTCGGATATCAGGTGGCCGAGAGCGAGGACATGCCGAACATCGCGCCGGGCTCGCTGTCTCTGGCCTTCGGCGACTTCAATCGCGGCTATCTGATCGTCGACCGCGTCGGTATACGCGTGTTGCGCGACCCCTACTCGTCGAAGCCCTATGTGCTGTTCTACACGACCAAGCGCGTCGGCGGCGGGGTGCAGGACTTCGACGCGATCAAGCTGATGAAGTTCCAGGTCTAACGACGGGGCTGCTGCTCGACGTGCCGGCCCCTGAACGCCCTTGACCCCTCAACCCAACCCTCAGCCCGCAGGCACGGGGAGGGGAAGGTGGAAATCCCGTGCGGTGCTCCTCCCCTCGCGCGTGGATGGAGCGGGGCTCTGGAACCCGTGTTCCCGAGCCCCGCTCACGTTCTCCAACCCCGAGATCAGAAGGACAACCGATGGCCCTCGTCATGACGAGCGGGCCAGCCTTGGAACCGGTGACGGTAGCCGAGGCGAAGGCTCATCTAAGGATTGATCACAGTGCGGAGGATGTCCTCGTATCCTCCCTCATCCTGACGTCGCGGTTGCATATCGAGACCGCGCTCGGGATCGCGCTGATCGCTCAGGGATGGACATATCTCCGCGACCGTTGGCCAGCCAGCGCAGCGGTGAGTTTGCCGCTCAGGCCGTTGATCGCGGTCGATGAGATCCGTGTGCACAGGGCGGATGGACCGCCGACTGTGGTGTCCGCGTCGGAGTATGCGGTGGATGCCGCGAGTGCGGAGCCGCGCGTTGTGCGGCAGGTGGGGAGTTGGCCGGCGCCGGGGCGCGCGACGCACGGCATCGCAATCGATTTCACGGCTGGATTTGGAGCGGCGGCGGCCGATGTGCCGCAACCGATCCGCCAGGCGCTGCTCATGCTGACGGCGCATTGGTACGAGCATCGCAGCACGATCGAGATCGGCTCCGAGGCGACGGTTGTTCCACTCGGCGTTTCAGAGCTGCTGATGCCCTACCGGAGGAAGCGACTGTGACTGAAGTGCGGATCGGGGATCTGCGCCACCGCGTGCGCATCGAGGCACGCGTGCGGGTGCCGGACGATGGCGGCGGCGCGCGTGAGACGTGGTCGTTGCTCGACGAAGTGTGGGCGGCGATCGAGCCAGCAGGCGGCGCCGAGCGTGTCGATGCCGACCAGCTCTCGGGACGGGTGACGCACCTGATCCGGATGCGCGCGGGTGGACCAGCAGTGCGGCTGGACATGCGTATCGTCTGGGAGGGCCGCATGTTCGAGATCCGGTCGGTGATCGACGTGGGCGAACGGAAGCGGTGGACCGAAATTTCAGCTGAGGAACGTGACCTATGACAGTTCGGGTCGGGATCTCCGGATCAGGCAGTGGCGAGGGCCGGCGGGTTGCCGATCGGCTCAGGGCGCGGATCGCCGAAAGCTTCGCGACGCAACGTGCCCTTAGGGGGAACCGTGGGCGCATTCGGGCTCTGGATCTGGGATCGCGACCAGCCGAGGACGAGTCGATTGCCGAGCCTGCCGCCCCCCGCGCCGTCGTCTTTATCCGTTGAAAGCAAACCAGGAGTGGATCTCATGGCGAGTGCCGGCTTGGCCCTGCAGCGCGCGGTTTTCTCGGCGTTGAGCAAGGACGCAGCTTTGGTCGCGCTGCTTGGTTCGGCCAAGATCTACGACGATGTTCCGCAACGCACCGACTTTCCTTATGTGAGCTTCGGGCAGAGTACGGAACGCGATTGGAGCACGGCGACCGAGGACGGCGCCGAGCACCTGGTCACTCTGCACGTGTGGTCGCGGGCTGCCGGGCGAAAGGAAGCGCGCACGATCCTCGAAGCTGTCCGCGCCGTGCTGCATGACGCGGCACTCACGCTGACCGGGCACCGTCTGGTCAATCTCCGGCACGAGTTCTCGGATACGCGGCGCGATCCGGACGGCGAGACCTATCACGGCATCGTTCGCTATCGGGCGGTGACAGAGCCGATCAACTGAAACTTCCGGACAGGCCGGGCGTGTCGTCCCGCGGTGGCGTCGCGATAGGCGGCGGCGAGTGCGGACGCACGTCCGGTCCATTGGTCATTGCAACACATCGGGCAACAGCAGGCGAGAGAGTTCATGGCAGCACAAAAGGGTAAGGACCTTCTCCTGAAGGTCGACAGCACCGGTGGGGGCGTGTTCACGACGGTGGCGGGGCTGCGGTCGCGGTCGATCGCGTTCAACGCGGAGAGTGTGGACGTGACGCACCAGGAGAGCGCGGGTCAATGGCGCGAGTTGCTCGAAGGGGCCGGCGTCAAGAGCGCGCGGGTAACCGGTGCCGGCATCTTCAAGGATGCGGAATCCGATGCCACCGTGCGGTCCTACGTGTTCAACGGCACGATCCGCAACTGGCAGATCGTCGTGCCCGACTTCGGCACGGTCGTGGGGCCGTTCCATATCGGTTCGCTCGAGATATCGGGCCGGCACGATGGCGAAGTGAGTTTCGAAATCGCACTCGAGAGTGCGGGGGCACTGACGTTCACGAGCCTCTGATGCTCGCATCCGCAGCCACTCCACGGAGTTGGCCGGAAGCGACGTTGTCGCGAGGTGGGTTGGGATCAAGCCAGGGAGTAGACGCGATGGCGAACAGGTATCGCGGTGAGATCGAGGCACGGCTGGACGGCAAGCCCTATCGGCTGTGCTTGACGCTGGGCGCGCTGGCCGAACTGGAGGCGGCGTTCGGCGATGAGGACATGCTGGCACTCGCCAGCCGGTTCGAGAAGGGGCGGATCTCGGCGCGCGACTGCGTCCGGATCATCGCGGCGGGATTGAGGGGGGCGGGATACGACATGACCGACGCAGCGGTCGCAGCGATGCAGGCAGACCAGGGTGCAGCCGGGTTCGTCGATATCGTGGCGCGGCTGTTGAACGCGACGTTCGCGGGTGGACCGGCCGCGGCCCCCGCCGAGACACAGGGAGGTGCAGCGGGAGACGCGCGAGCCCCTTTCCCTGGGATGACGTGATGGCCGTGGGCCTGGGTCAACTCGGGCTCGCGCCGACGGAGTTCTGGCGGATGACGCCGCGCGAGTTCGCGGCGGCGATCCATGGACGTCTGGGGCCGTCGCGGGGCCTGAACCCGATGGAACGAGGCGAACTGACGGACCTGATGGGCCAATTCCCAGATCACTGAGTGAGCAACGGACGGAGCGATCATGAACGGCATCGATGGGCTTGGTGGCGGCGACGAGACGTGGAAGGTCACGGTTGAGGCCGATACGTCCGGCTTCGAGCAAGCCATGAAATCGGCCTCAGGCGCCGGCCGGCAGTTCTCGAGTATCCTGATCAACGCTTTCGAAGGTATCGCGCTGAAGGGCAAGGGCGTCGGCGAGGTGTTCAAATCGCTCGCCCTGAGCCTTTCAGATCTGGTTCTGAAAGCCGCGTTGAAGCCTTTGGAACAGGGGCTGGGGGGGCTGTTGTCGGGCCTGTTCTCGGGCGGGTTCGGCGGAGGCGCAGGCGTGGCAGCCGCCCTGCCGGTGCCGTTCGCCAAGGGCGGTGTCATCCAGAGTCCCGTCGGGTTTCCGCTCGGCGGTGGACGCATGGGGCTCGCAGGCGAGCGCGGCGCCGAGGCGATCCTTCCCTTGGCGCGTGGACCCGATGGCCGGCTTGGCGTGATGTCGGACGGTGGTTCGCGCGGCGCCGGCGTCAATGTCGTGTTCAACGTGACGGCGACCGACGCGGACAGCTTCCGGCGGTCTGAGTCGCAGGTGGCGGCCATGCTGGCGCGCGCAGTGGCACTCGGTCAGCGCAACCTGTGAGGAGGGCCCATTGAGCTTTCACGAGATACGATTCCCCACCGCGATTTCACGCGGCAGCCAGGGTGGGCCGGAGCGGCGGACCGATGTGGTGGTGCTCGGCTCCGGGTTCGAGGAACGCAACAGCCGCTGGGCCCATTCCCGGCGGAGCTACAACGCGGGTCATGGAATCAAGACGTTCGACGAACTTCATGAGGTCGTGGCGTTTTTCGAAGAACGGCGCGGCCGGCTTTACGGGTTCAGGTGGCGCGATCACGTCGATTGGAAATCGACGTCGCCATCAGCGGCGATTGCGGCCTCCGATCAGGTGATCGGTACAGGGACGGGTGCGCGGGCGATATTCCAGCTGACGAAGGCATATGGCTCCGTGCATGCGCCGTGGACGCGCGAGATCAAGAAGCCCGTGGCGGGTAGTGTTCAACTCGCGGTCGGTGGGGTCGTGCGGACCGCGGGCACGCACTTTGTGGTGGATACGGCGACAGGTCTGGTGACGTTTCTGGCCGGGCACGTGCCGGAGGCGGGGGCGAGCGTGACGGCAGGCTTCGAGTTCGACGTTCCGGTACGGTTCGATAGTGACAAACTGGAAGTGAGCCTCAGCGGTTTCACCCACGGTGCCATTCCCAACATTCCGATCGTCGAGGTCAGGATATGAAGACGCTTCCGCCCGCGCTATCGGAGCATCTGGCGACTGGCGCGACGACGCTGTGCTGGTGTTGGCGGCTCCGCCGCCGCGACGGCGCGACCCTGGGATTTACCGATCACGACCGCGACATCGTCTTCGACGCGACGAACTTCGAGGCGGCGGCCGGGTTCGAGGCGGGCGAAATCCGCGATTCCGTCGGGCTCAGTGTCGACAACCTGGACGTGACGAGCGCGCTGTCTTCGGAGCGATTGGCCGAGGACGATCTCGCTGCCGGGCTCTACGATGACGCCCGGGTCGAGATTTTCCGAGTGAATTGGCAGGATCCATCCGGACGCGTGTTGATGCGCGTCGGAAGTCTCGGTGAGGTGAGGCGCGCGGGCACAGTGTTCGCCGCTGAGGTGCGCGGGCTGTCGCACTACCTGCAGCAGACCCAGGGACGCGTGTTCCAGTACACGTGCGACGCGGACCTCGGCGACCGGCGCTGCGGCGTCGATACGACGTCGGCGACCTATCGCGGCATGGGCGCGGTGGCCGTGGCATCGAGTACGCGGCGGTTCACAGCGAGCGGTCTCGGGGAGTATCCGCACGACTGGTTCTCGCGCGGATTATTGACGTTCACGTCGGGGGCCGCCACGGGGCAGGCGGTGGAAGTGAAAGCCCACACTGTTTCTGCGGGCGTGGTGACGATGGAACTGTGGCAGCCGGCGCGAAGGCCGCTGGTGGCGGGCCAGACGTTCCACGTCACGGCGGGCTGTGACAAGAACCTCGAGACCTGCCGCGAGAAGTTCGCCAACGCGATAAACTTCCGCGGGTTCCCTCACATGCCGGGCAACGATCTGCTGACCCGGGTCGCGCGTTCGATGGCTGAGTGAGATCTGTACGATGAGCGACGATGTTTTGCGCGCACGCGGGAGCGGCGCCGGGATCGTGCGCGTGGCGCGCGGATGGATCGGCACGCCCTATCACCATCAGGCAAGCGTCAGGGGTGTCGGTACCGATTGCCTAGGCCTCGTGCGTGGAGTGTGGCGTGACATCTACGGGACGGATGCCGAGGTGCCGCCGGCATACTCCCGCGATTGGGCAGAGGCGGGCGGCGCGGAGACGATGATCGCGGCGGCGCGGCGGCATCTGGTCGAGACCGACGGCGGAAACAGCGAAATCGGAGCCGGCGACGTGCTGATCTTTCGATTGCGGCCAGGAATGGTGGCCAAGCATGCCGGCATCGCGACCGGCGAGGACACGATGATCCACGCCATGGAGGGCCGGCCGGTTGCCGAGGTTGGGCTCGGCCTCTGGTGGCGGCGGCGGATTGCGGCGGTATTCACGTTTCCGGGGAACACATAGACATGGCAACGCTTGCACTCGCCGCGGTCGGCGCTGCCGTCGGCAGTACCCTGCTGCCGGCTGGCTTCTCTGTCCTTGGTGCGACGATCACTGGCGCCACGATCGGCTCGCAGCTAGGCGCGTTCGCGGGATCATACGTGGACCAGGCGCTGTTCGGCGGCAACGGGCAGTCCGGTCCGCGCGAAGGCCCGCGGCTGCGCGATCTGCACGTGACCGGATCGACGGAAGGGGCCCCCATTCCGCGCCTCTATGGTCGCGCTCGCCTCGGGGGGCAAATCATTTGGGCCACGGACTTCGAGGAGGAGGCCACGCGGCGGTCGGCGGGCGGCGGCGGCAAAGGCGGGCTCATGGGCGGTCGCTCGGCGGGCGAGACGATCGAATACCTCTATTTCGCGAATTTCGCCGTGGCGGTGTGCGAAGGCGAGATCAGCGGTATCGGCCGGATGTGGGCCGATGGACATGAGATCGATCTCACGAACGTTACGTACCGCGTCTACCACGGGCGTGAAACGCAGGAAGCCGACGGCCTGATCGTGGCGCGCGAAGGGGCGGGCAATGCGCCGGCCTTCCGCGGCACGGCGTACCTCGTGTTCGAGCGCATTGCACTCGCGCCGTTCGGCAACCGACTGCCGCAACTGTCGTTCGAAGTGTACCGATCAGTCGAGCCGTTCGGCGGCGACATTCATGGCGTCGTTCTGATCCCCGGCTCCGGCGAGTTCGTCTACGCGACCGAAGAGGTCACGCGCGGAACCGGTGGTGGCCAGAACGCGTCCGAGAACGTGCACACGCGTCAGGGTGCGACGGACTGGACCGTCTCACTCGACCAGCTGGAGGCCGCGTTGCCGAACGTCGCCTCGGCGTCGCTGGTGGTGAGTTGGTTCGGTACAGACCTTCGCGCCGGGAATTGTCAGATCAAGCCGGGCGTGGAGTTGGCCGTGAAAAACACGACCCCCATCGCCTGGAAAGTAGCCGGCACAGAGCGCGCGGACGCCTATCTCATCAGTCAGCGCGACGGTCGCCCGGCCTATGGCGGTACACCGTCCGATCAGACTGTTGTGGCGGCGATCCGCGATCTCAAGGCGCGCGGTCTTTCGGTCACGCTGACGCCGTTCGTTCTGATGGACGTGCCCGACGGCAATACGTTGCCCAACCCCTATGGCGGGGCATCGCAACCCGCCTATCCGTGGCGCGGGCGCATCACCTGCCACCCTGCGGCGGGTCGGCCCGGAACCGTCGACAAGACGGCCGAAGCGGCGAGCCAGATCGCGGCGTTCTCGGGCACGGCCCAGTGGAACCAGTTCAGTCTCGCCGGCGACGAGGTGGTCTATTCCGGTCCCGCAGAATGGTCCTTCCGGCGCATGATGTTGCATCAGGCGTGGCTGGCGAAGGCCGCGGGCGGGGTCGATGCGTTCGTCATCGGCACGGAGTTCAGGGGACTGAGCACTGTGCGCTCGCAGCCTTCGACATATCCGTTCGTGGCGGTGCTCGTGCAGCTTGCGGCCGACGTGAAACGAATTCTCGGCGATAGGACGAAGGTGCTCTATGCGGCGGACTGGTCGGAGTACTTCGGCCATCAGCCGGGCGACGGCACCGGCGATGTCTATTTCCATCTTGATCCGCTGTGGGCTTCGGCGTCGATCGACGCCATCGGCATCGACCTCTATTGGCCGCTCTCGGACTGGCGTGATGGCCGCGCGCACCTGGATTTTCTTTCCGGCTCGCGATCGATCCACGACGTCGGCTATCTGAGCGGCAACGTGCAGGGCGGGGAAGGTTACGACTGGTACTATGCGAGCGCGGCCGATCGCGATAGCCAGACACGTACACCGATCACGGATGGACAGGGCAAGCCGTGGGTGTTCCGCTACAAGGACTTGAAGTCGTGGTGGCTGAACGCGCACTATGACCGGCCGGGCGGCGTGGAAGCCGCCGTGCCGACCGCGTGGGTGCCGCAATCGAAGCCGTTCTGGCTGATGGAGATCGGCTGCCCTGCGATTGACAAGGGCGCGAACCAGCCCAACGTGTTCGTCGATCCCAAGAGCAGCGAAAGTGCACTGCCCTACTATTCGCGAGGTACGCGCGACGACCTGATGCAGCGGCGGTTCATCATGGCGCTGACAGGCGCGCTGGATCCGTCGAAGTCCAACTACATCGCGGGCTCAAATCCGCTTTCGAGCCTCTACGGCCAGCGCATGGTCGATCTTCGACGGATCTATGTCTATGCCTGGGATACGCGGCCCTATCCGGCATTTCCTTACAATCTCGAGGTCTGGGGCGACGGCGACAACTGGCGCTTCGGGCACTGGCTCAACGGCCGCTCAGCGAGCGTGCCGCTGTCGGCGGTCGTGTCTCGGATCCTCGACGATTTCGGGTTCGCCGACTACGACGCGGGCGCGCTCGAGGGTACGGTTCCAGGCTACGTCGTCGATCGTCCGATGGCGGCGCGTGACGCTTTGCAGCCGCTTGAACTCGGATACTTCTTCGACTCGCTGGAGACCGGCGGCAAAATCGTGTTTCGCCATCGCGGCCGGGATTTGCCGGTTGCGGCGTTCGATCCCGACGGGCTGGTGGAAAGCCGCCCAGGTGACACATTGATCACACTGACACGGGGACAGGAAACCGAGCTGCCGGCATCGGCCAAGATCAGCTACATATCGGCGGCGAGCGACTACCGTCAGGCGGTGGCAGAGGCGCGGCGGTTGACCGGGGCCAGCGGGCGTCTGTCGCAGGCTGAACTGCCGATCGTGCTCGAAAGCGATCAGGCCAGTGCCGTGGCGGAGGCGTGGCTGTTCGAGACGTGGGCGGCGCGGGAGCGGGCGAGCTTCAAGCTGCCGCCGAGCGCGCTGGCGATCGAGCCAGGCGATGTCCTCGAGGTGATGGGGGGCGGTTCCTCCGGAAGTGCTGCCCGACTGTTGCGTGTCACCGAGGTCGGAGAACACGGCGTCCGCGAGATCGACGCAAGGGGCATCGATCCGGACATCTATGCGGGCGTCACCGTGCGCGACCGGCTACCGCGCCCGCCACCGCCGGTAGCGTCCGGCAAACCGCTGGCCGAGTTTTTGGACCTGCCTTTGCTGCGCGGCGACGAGCCGCCCTATGCCGGATACGTGGCGGTGCGCCAAAGCCCCTGGCCGGGAACGATCGCGGTCTTCAGCTCACCGGGCGTTGACGGCTACAACTTGAAAGGGCTCGCGCCGGTCGCGGCCGTGACTGGAACCATGCTCGATGCCATGCAGATGGGTCCTGAAGGGCGCATGGACCACGGCACGCGAGTGCGGGTGGTTCTGGACGGCGGCGTGCTGCAATCGGTTACGCTGCTGCAGATGCTCGCGGGCCAGAACGCCGCTGCGATCCGGAACCCGGATGGCGCGTGGGAGGTCGTTCAGTTCCAGAATGCTCTGTTGGTCGACGCGCTGACATACGAGCTGAGCGGACTTCTCCGCGGACAGGCGGGGACAGAGCGCGCCATGCTGTCACCTTCGACGGCCGGCGCGCGGTTCGTGCTTCTGGATGGCGCGGTGTCGCAGCTGGCGTTGACCGCCAGTGAAATTCGATTGCCCTACACGTGGCGTGTCGGTCCGGCGAGCCGCGATATCGGGCATGGATCGTATCTAGAGCGGCAACACACGTTTGCCGGTCTGGGGCTCCGGCCGCTGTCTCCGGTGCACGTGCGGGGAACGCGTGCCGCAAGCGGCGATCTGGAGATCATTTGGGTGCGGCGAACGCGGCGCGGTGGAGACAGCTGGGAAACCCCCGACGTCCCGCTCGGCGAGGAAAATGAGCGCTACGAAGTAGACGTGATGGCGGGCTCGGCCGTGAAGCGGACGCTCCATGTCGCAACGTCCGCGGCCAAGTACAGCGCAGCGCAGCAGGTGCTCGACTTCGGCGCCGTACAGCCAACCGTGTCGGTTCGCGTCCATCAAGTCTCGGCGGCCTATGGCCGGGGAGCCGCGCGGGCGGCCGTGGTCTGATCGGTCTTTGGCCCGTCGACCCGATATTCACATCAATCCAAACTCACACGAGGGAAGACATGCAGCAACCAGGCTGGCTCGAGCAAGCGTGGCCAGAGACGGGCATTCGCGAAGTGCGCGGCAGCGGGAGCAATCCGCGCATCGCGGCGCTGTTCAAGGATGCCGGGCACGCTCAGATCAAAAGCGACGAGACCGCGTGGTGCGCGGCTTTCGTGGGGGCTTGTCTTGCGCGCGCCGGGATCGATAGCACCAAGTCGTTGCTGGCACGATCGTACCTGAAATGGGGAGAACCGATCGACAGCTTCCGGCTTGGTGCGATCGCGGTGTTCTCGCGGGGAAATGACCCTGGACAAGGGCATGTCGGGTTCGTGCTCGGTGAGAGCGAGGACAAGATATATCTTCTTGGTGGCAACCAGAGCGACGCGGTTTCGGTCGAGGCGATCGACAGATCGCGGCTGCTCGGGCTGCGCTGGCCGGCGGTGGCAACAGGCAATTCCCACGAGCAATCGGACGCCAAGGTCTTCGATCGCGCACTCGACCATGTGCTCGAAATGGAAGGCGGCTGGACCGAGGATCCCTACGATCCCGGCGGGCCGACCAACCAGGGAATCACCCTTGCGGTTTATGCGGCATGGAAGGGCATCACGCTCGACGCCACCAACACCGGCGCACTCAAGGACGAGTTGAGACGGATCGCGGGTGAGACGGTTCGAGAGATCTACCTCCGGCGCTACTGGCTGCCGGCGGGGTGTCCGGACCTCGATCCCGGGCTCGCGCTCATGCATTTCGATGCGGCGGTCAACCACGGCGTTGGCACGGCGGCTCGTATTCTGCAGGAAGCGTCTGGTGCGACGGTCGACGGCGAGATCGGCCCCGAGACGCGGGCGGCGATCGATCGGGCCTCTGCGACGGATCTTTTGTCGCGTTACGCCGATATCCGCCGGGCACGGTATCGCGCTCTCCCACATTTCTGGCGCTTCGGCCGCGGCTGGTTGAGGCGCGCGGATCTGACCCTCGAGCGGGGCTTGGCGATGGCCGATCCCCACTCAAGAAGCCTCAGCAACACGACGAAAGGATACGAGACCATGCAGAACGATACAGCAGGCCAGCCAGCACCCAAATGGTGGGGACAGTCGATGACGATTTGGGGCGCGGTGGTGACGGCCCTGGCAACCGTGGTGCCGGTCGTGGGGCCGGTTGTCGGTGTCGACATTACCGGCGAGGTCATCCGCCAGGCTGGCGGCCAGGCCGTGCAAGTATTCCAGGCGCTGGGAGGGTTGGTGGGCACCGCGCTGACGATCTGGGGACGAATCCGCGCGACAAGTCCGCTGGAACGGCGGGACATGAACATCCGGATCTAATGCCATTGTCGCGCATCTGACGTTTGGTTCCCATTCGCGGCGGGTCCAAAAAACCAAACGTCAGAAGTCAAAAAATGTAAATCGAAACAATGCATTGGACGCATTTCTTATTGTTCCGATGTTTGCTCCGGACGGCGCAGCTGAGGGAAACGAACATCGGAACCGGAACGCGATCCAAACTATTCATTCCGGGTTCAGGCAATCGGTCCTATTTTGTCTGATCTTCAATGACCGGTTGAGCACATGTTTCGCAATCTGACCCGACGAACCCTATCGATCCTGATCGTGGCAGGTGCTGTGACACCCGCCCACGCGGGCGAGTCGTGCTTTGCGGACTGGTCGGTTGCTGCCCCGGTCGTCAAGAAGGAAGGGTTGGCGACCGTCGAGCAGCTGTCACAACTCGCCAAATCCTCGGGCTCGGGGGATATCGTGCGCACCACTCTATGCCAGGACAAGGGTGACTTCACTTACAGGATCGTGGTCAAGGACGGAAAAGGCCAGTTGAAGACCCTCAATGTGGATGCGCGGAAGCCGTTCGCCCGCTGACACGATCTGCCCTGGATTTACTTCGGCCGCCCCATGTATAGTCGACAGATCTAGTCGTTGGAACACGCCGCGGCCGGCCAGCGGGCTGGCCGTATGGGTCAGAGGTATCCTGTGCGCATTCTCGTTGTCGAAGACGATCGGGATCTCAATCGGCAGCTGGTCCAGGCCATCTCGGACGCCGGCTACGCCGTCGACAGCGCCAGCGACGGCGAGGAGGGGTACTTCCTCGGCGAGACCGAACCCTATGACATGATCGTTCTCGATCTCGGCCTGCCGAAAATGGACGGCTTGTCGATACTGGAGCAGTGGCGCCGCGCCAACCGCAACATGCCGGTGATCATCCTGACGGCCCGCGACCGCTGGAGCGACAAAGTTGCCGGTATGGACGCAGGCGCCGACGACTACCTCGCCAAACCGTTCCATATGGAAGAATTGCTGGCGCGCATTCGGGCGCAGGTGCGGCGCGCGTCCGGCCACGCCAAGAGCGAGATCGAATGCGGCCCGGTACGGTTGGACACCAAATCGGCACGGGTGACGTGCGACGGCCAGCAGATCAAGCTCACGTCGCATGAATACCGGCTGCTCGCCTACCTCATGCATCATCGCGGCCGCGTGGTGTCGCGCACGGAATTGGTCGAGCATCTCTACGAGCAGGACTTTGATCGGGATTCGAATACGATCGAAGTGTTCATAGGGCGGCTCAGAAAGAAGATCCCCGCCGATGTGATCGAGACGGTCCGCGGCCTCGGCTACCGACTGGCCGAAGGAACCAATGAGACTTAACTCCCTCGCGTTCCGGTTGCTGGCGACGTTGGCGGCATGGACGCTTGTGGTCCTGCCGATCGCTGGGATCATCATCTTTTCAATCTACACGGATGATCTGCAACGCAACTACGACGACCGCTTGAAACGTCTCGCGGACGGAGTGCGTCTCGATAGCATGGACGGCATTGACGAGCCGTTGGCGCCGGTTAATCGCTTTGAGCCGTTGTTCGAGCAGACCCACTCCGGGTGGTACTGGCAGGTGAAGCCGCTGGACGAGCCGGGCAAGCGGAAGCTCGTTTCGGCGTCGTTGGCCACCGCATCTCTCGATAGTCCGCTGGAGAGAAAGTTCCCGGCCGACGTGACCGGCACCCGGTGGATGAACGTCAAGGGTCCGGTGGGTGAACCGGTCCGCATCGTTGAGCTTATCGATACGCTGCAGCACGAGCCGGGTCCCAAATATTCGATCACGGTTGCTGGACCGATCGAAGATCTCAACGAAAGGATCGGCGAATTCGGCCGGAGGCTGAGCATTGCACTCGCCCTGGCCGGCCTCGGCCTGCTCGCCACGACGCTGTTTCAGGTCCGATTTGGGCTGTTGCCGCTGCGGCAGATCGAACGCGGGCTGGCGGCGATCCGGTCGGGCGAGAAGGCGCGGCTCGACGGCCAGCTTCCAGCCGAGATCGAGCCGCTGCAGTCAGAGCTCAACGCGCTGATCCACTCGAACCAGGACATCGTCGATCGTGCGCGCACGCAGGTCGGCAACCTCGCGCACGCGTTGAAGACGCCGCTGGCTGTGATCACCAACGAGGCGCGCGATGACAAATCGGCGTTCGCGAAAAAGGTCGCCGAACAGGCTCAGATCATGCGCGATCAGGTCAGCCACTATCTCGACCGCGCACGGATGGCGGCGCGCGTTGGTGCGATCGGTCGGGTGACCCCGATCCTGCCGCTGGTCGAGCCCTTGACGCGCGCACTGGAGCGGATCCATCGCGACAAGGGTGTCCGCATCAAGGTCGACTGCCCGGCGGACGCTCGCTTCCAGGGCGAGAAGCACGATCTCGAGGAAATGCTCGGCAACCTGCTCGACAATGCGAGCAAGTGGTCGAAACGGGGCGTGTTTTTATCCGTGTCCGTGCCGGTCCCGGCAAAGGGGTATCCGAAACAGGCGGTGATCCTCGTCGAGGACGACGGGCCGGTCTGTCGGCCGAGCAGCGTGCCAAGATCGGCAAGAGGGGGATGCGACTTGACGAGAGTAAGCCGGGCTCTGGGCTCGGGCTCTCGATCGTGACCGACCTTGCCCAGTCCTATCGCGGATCGGTCGAGCTCGATGCCTCGCGGCATGGCGGGCTTGCGGTGCGACTTGTGCTCCCGGCGGCGTAAACCACCGCAAGTCGATGGATTGAATGGCAAGTACAGTGCGTCTGACGTTTGCCGCCCCCCTGTTCCCGGCTGCACTCGGAGCCACACCCCTGATGCAGAAGCGACACGAGAATTATAGTGTTACTCGCGCAGCTCATGGCTCGGACATGTGCTCGAGAGCGCTCCACGAACGGTCGACACGTCCGAACCGGCACACGAGTGTTCCGACCGCGACGTTCGCTTCATTCCGTGAAGGGCCTTTTCGAACTTCGCGGTCGACAGCACAAGACCAACCTTGTGGTTCCAGCGTGATCCAGATTTCGAAATCCGCTTCATTCTCACGGCTTCTATGCGAGCGGATTTCGAAATCATCGCGCGAGGGGGTCGAACTTTCGCCCGAATCTCAGCCAATCACCTAGGGAATGGCTGGATCTACCGGCGATGCGTCGGCTGGCGTCCGGTTGGGGTCTGGTGACGCGTTTGCGATCGCAGACCGTGAATCGACGGGAGGAGAATGCTATGCGCACCCCGCGCGCCCTGGCTATACTGTCACTATCGCTGCTGTTGGCAGCATGCGGGCCAAACGGGCCCAACAAGGCTGATACGGGTCTGGTCGGCGGCGCAGTCGTCGGCGGTCTCATCGGTAATACTGTCGGGAAGGGTACGGGCAATGTTCTGGCGACAGCCGCGGGCGCGGTGGTTGGTGGTATCATAGGCAGTGAGATCGGCCGCTCGCTCGATCAGCAGGACCGCTATCTGGCGCAACAGGCTGAATTGACCGCCCTCGAACGCGGCGAGTCGGGACGGACACAGGTCTGGCGCAACCCTGACAACGGCCGCTACGGCGAGATTGTGCCGAGCCGGCCTTATCGTCGGGCGGAGCGGGATTGTCGCGATTACACTCATAAGATCTTTATCGATGGCCGTCCCCAGGCCATGCGCGGGACCGCCTGCCGCAACCCGGATGGGACCTGGACCAACATCAGCTGATCAAAACCCGGTCGTCAAATGATGTGAATTGCCCCTACATTGAGGCGTGCCCGGAAGCAGTTCGGGGCACGCCTTTTCTGCGTCGGGGCGCCGCCGGACGACCTGAACAGGGTCATTCTGGTAGTCCCGCGACAGAAGCGCAATTCCAACGTAGTGGCCTTGTCTTGGACCCTTTCCCCCCCTAATCCAGTAACGGGCTTGGACGACATCGAGGGTTCAGGCCGAGCACGGAACGAACATGCTGTTGTGGATTGGATTTTCAGTTTTGACTGCGGTGGTGGTGGCAGCACTCGTGCGCCCGCTGCTGCGGGAACAGGGCAATGCTCTCGCGCCGGCCGAAGCCGACATGGCCGTCTATCGCGACCAGCTCGCAGAGATCGAAGCCGACCGCGGTCGCGGGCTGATCGGTGCGGTAGAGGCGGAAGCCGCGCGGGCGGAGGTCGCCCGCAGGCTCCTGGCGCGGGAAAGCGCTGGTCAGGCGCCTGTGGCGCAGGGCTCGGCTGAAGCAGCGCTGCCGGAATCTGCTGTGTTTTCGGGCGTAAAAATGGCTATGGCCACGTTGGTGCCGCTGGCCAGTATCGGATTGTATCTTGTGCTCGGCTCTCCAAACCTGCCGTCCAGCCACTATGAAGCGCGCTTGAAAACACCGGCCGAGCAATCAAGCGTCGATGAACTGGTGGCCAAGGTCGAGGCCCGACTGCGCGAGAACCCTGAAGACGGGCCGGGTTGGGACGTTCTCGCGCCCGTCTATCTCATTCAGGAGCGCTATGGCGAGGCCGCCAATGCATTTGCGCGGGCGATCCAGCTGATGGGCGAGTCGCCGAAGCGGCTCGGTGGACTGGGCGAGGCGCACGTGCTGGCCGGCAACGGCATCGTTAACGATGTCGCGCGGCTCGCCTACCAACGCCTGAGGACGTTGGAGCCTGAGCGCATGGAGCCGCGGTTCTGGCTGGCCCTCGCCAAGGAACAGGACGGAAAGTTCGATCTTGCCGCCGCCGACTACGAGGCGCTGCTGGCGGAAGCCGCACCCACGTCACCCTGGAAAGCCACCGTCGAAATGCGATTGAAGGCTGTGACGGAACAGCGGGGCAAGCCCGGTTCCCTGGCTGAGGCGCCGCCCAGTTTGGCTATGCCGGTACCGGTAGCGGCAGCGGGCGGCGCGGAATCGGGCCGGGGCCCGAACGCCGATGACATGGCTGCGGCGGCACAGATGACGCCCGAGCAGCGGACGGCGATGATCCAAGGCATGGTCGATGGGCTTGCGGCGAAGCTCAAGATCAATGGCAGCGACCTGGCAGGTTGGTTGCAACTCGTGCGCGCTTACACTGTGATGGGGCGCAAAGAGGATGCGGTGTCCGCTTTGGCTGCGGCGCGGCGCAACTTCGGGGGCGACAGCGCGTCTTTGGGCCAGCTCGATGGACTTGCGAAAAGCCTTGGGCTCGGGTCTTGATGGTGCCAAAAGGCAATTGAGAGACCTAATTTCGCGGCGGCGCCTGCAAGTGTTTCACGCACGATGGATCGAATGAGCATGACACGGAAGCAACGGCGTGGGCTGATGATCGGATCGGGCGTCGCGGTGCTTTCGGTCGCGGCGATCCTGGTGATGTTTGCGCTCCGGGATACGGTGGTGTTCTTCCATACGCCGAGTGACATTTCCGAGAAGAAGATCCCGGCCGGCCAGCGCATCCGGCTCGGCGGGCTTGTAGCAGATGGCAGTGTGAAGCGCGGCGGCGGCGCCGAAGTCGAATTCGCCGTCACCGACACGCTCAAGACGATCGCTGTGGCCTACAAAGGGATTCTGCCCGACCTTTTCCGCGAAGGGCAGGGCGTGGTGGCCGAAGGTAAACTCACGCCCCAAGGTGTATTTGTTGCAGATAGCGTCCTCGCCAAGCATGATGAGAACTACATGCCGCCAGAAGTGGCCAAGTCGCTGAAGGAGCGGGGCGTGAAGCTCGGCGACGGAAAGTCACATCCGGTGAGCGCACCGGGCAGCACTGCCGGGGACGCGGCCATTCCGGCACCGAGAAAGAACTAGTGTAGCGCATCTGACGTTTGGGTCCCACTCGCGGCGCGGCTCGAAGCCAAACGTCAGATGCAAAAGCTACACTAGAATCATAAGCTTGCTAGTGTTCCTCATGGTTCCGACATTTGCTCTCGACGGTGCTGCGACGTGAAGCAAATGTCGGAACCGGAACACTAGGATCTGGAGACCCCGGGCCGTGCCCCGGCATTGGTAAGGAGAGGCCGCGTGATCGTCGAGCTTGGACACTTCGCGCTGATCCTGGCCCTCGTGGTGGCGGCTGTGCAAACCATTGTGCCCGCGCTGGGCGCCTATCGACGGGACGACCGGCTGATGGCCATCGGCGAGCCCGCCGCGATTTGCCAGTTCATGTTGCTGTTTGCGGCATTTCTGGCGCTGACCTATGCCTACGTGAACTCGGACTTTTCAGTCGCCAACGTCGCCCAGAACTCGCACTCGGCGAAGCCGGTCATCTACAAGATCTCGGGCGTTTGGGGCAACCACGAAGGCTCGATGTTGCTGTGGGTTCTCATCCTTGCGCTGTTCGGCGCCGCCGTTGCCATGTACGGACAGAACCTGCCGACGACACTCCGGGCCAACGTGCTGTCGGTGCAGGCGTCGATTGCACTCGCGTTCTGCCTTTTCATCCTGATCACCTCCAATCCCTTTGATCGGCTCGACCCCGCGCCGGTCGAGGGTCGCGGCCTCAATCCGATCCTGCAGGATCCCGCGCTCGCCTTCCATCCGCCGCTGCTCTACACGGGATACGTCGGCTTCTCGATTGCGTTCTCGTTCGCGATCGCAGCCCTGATCGAGGGCCGCACCGATGCCGCCTGGGCGCGTTGGGTCAGGCCGTGGACGCTGGCCGCATGGATGTGCCTGACGATCGGTATCGCGATGGGCTCCTGGTGGGCCTACTATGAACTCGGCTGGGGCGGCTGGTGGTTCTGGGACCCGGTCGAGAACGCATCGTTCATGCCGTGGCTGGCCGGCACGGCTCTGCTGCATTCCGCGCTTGTGATGGAAAAGCGCGAGGCGCTGAAGGTCTGGACCATTCTCTTGGCGATTCTGACGTTCTCGTTGTCGCTTCTGGGGACATTCCTGGTCCGGTCGGGTGTGCTGACCAGCGTGCACGCCTTCGCGGTCGATCCGGAGCGTGGTGTGTTCATCCTCGGGCTGATGGTCGTGTTCATCGGCGGCGGGCTCGCGCTCTTCGCGCTGAGGGCCGGGGAGTTACGACAGGGCGGACTGTTCGCGCCGATCTCGCGGGAGGGCGGGCTGGTCCTCAACAACATCCTCTTGACCACGAGTTGCGCGACTGTGCTGGTCGGCACGCTCTATCCGCTGGCGCTCGAGTCGATTACCGGCGAGAAAATCTCTGTCGGTCCACCGTTCTTCAATTTGACGTTCGGCCCGCTGATGCTGCCGCTGCTTCTCGCGTTGCCGTTCGGGCCGTTCCTGGCCTGGAAAAGGGGTGATCTCCGAGGTGCTGCGCAGCGGTTGTTCTTTGCTGGCGCGGTGGCCGTGGTGGCCATTTTGATGTCTTATGCGATGGCGAGCCGTGGGCCTTGGTTGGCGCCGTTCGGCATCGCACTCGGCGTGTTCGTGATGATGGGCGCGCTCTCGGAGATCGCGCACCGTGTGAAGCTCGGCACCGCTGCGCGCGACGAGGTGCTGCGGCGCTTCGGCAACCTTCCGCGTTCGGTGGTGGGCACGACACTCGCGCACTTCGGCGTCGGCCTTATGGTGGTCGGGATCGTCGCCACCAGCGCCTATCAAAGTGAGACGATCCTGGTGATGAAGCCGGGCGACAAGGTGATGGTCGCCGGATACGAGCTGACGTTCAAGGGCGTTGCACCGGCCCGCGGGCCGAACTACCGCGAGCAGGTCGGCAGCTTCGACGTGACGCGTGACGGCGTTCCCATCGAGACGCTTTATCCCTCGAAGCGGATTTACGACCAGCCGCCGCAGCCGACGTCGGAGGCCGGCATTCACGCCTCGTGGCGTGGCGACCTCTATACCGTGCTCGGTGATGCGCAACAGACGGGTGGCTTCACAGTGCGGATTTATTTCAATCCGCTCGTCCGCTTCATCTGGATCGGCTGCGTCATTATGTTTATCGCGGGTGGCGTATCGCTGACCGATCGGCGGCTCAGGGTCGGCGCGCCGGTGCGTGGCCGTCGTGGCGAAGCGCCGCAACCGGCGGAGTGACCGATGGGTCAGTCGAAAAAAATGTTCCGGGGTGGCTTGGCCGCGTTGGCGGGCCTCGCCTTCGCGGCCCAGGCGCTGGCCGTCGAGCCGGACGAAATCCTGGCCGACGCCAGGCTCGAAGCCCGCGCGCGGGCGCTATCGGTCGATCTCAGGTGCCTCGTGTGCCAGAATCAGTCGATCGACGACAGCAATGCGCCGCTGGCCCGCGATCTCAGACTGCTCGTTCGCGAGCGGCTGAAGGCGGGGGACACGGACGCCGACGTCATGACGTTCGTTGTGGCGCGCTACGGCGACTTCGTGCTGTTGCGGCCACCGCTCAACTGGAAGACCTGGATTCTGTGGATTTCTGCACCGCTGCTGTTGCTGCTCGTCGGCGGACTGATGTGGCGCGCGGTGCCGCGTGCGGGGCGCTCGGCTGCATCGAACGGCGACGCCCCGGCGCTCTCCGAGGCCGAGGAGAAGAAGCTCCAGCAGATCCTCGGCGCCGATGCGGTCGACGTATCGGGCCAACGCCGGAGTTAGAGGGCGCTTATTGTGCCTAATCGCGGATCCGCCGCAGCCTCGATGGATGGCGTTGCTGGTCGAGGCGATGCCACAGCGACTTCGTCAAAAACCCGGTGACCGCAAGTCCCTGGCGCACCTCGTAGGCTTCGATCGCGCTCTTGAGCGCAGGACCATAACGGCCGTCGCGCCGACCGGTGTAGAGGCGGTGCTCGTCGAGCCAAGCTGCCACGTCGCGGACCTGTTTCGGATCGGACAGGATCTCGGCGCGGTTGAACGCAATGGCAATGTTGGCGATCGTGTGTGCTGCGATGGCGGTGTTTGCGATGTCTCGCGTCGTCGCGGCCGCCTGGACGTTTCGTCCTGCCCCGCCGCCAAGGGGTGCGGTGGCGTTCGACTGGAGATAGGTGCCGACGTTGAGCCCGACGACTTCCGGGCCATCGGCACCGTCGATCAGGAGTGGCGAGCCGGACGAGGATCCGCCGGTGTCGCAGGTGTGGAGGATGAGGCTCTCGGGCTCATGGAAATCCTGCGAAATCGTCTCCCAACCGACATCCTTGAAAGACCGTTCAACTTCGCAGGATCGAGCAATCGCGCGGGAGAAATACTGGAAATCGCGATGGAAGGCGATCTGATAGACGCGCCGTTCGCGGGCCAGTTCGATGATCTCTTCATTGGTGCGCCGGCTCAACGTGAGACCGCCCATTGGACACACGTCGCGATCGAGCCGCGCGATGGCCCAGTCCTTGACGGCATCGATCGGCGGGCGGAGGCTGAGCCGCGTGGTCCCGGCTGAAACGTGCTGAGCGCCAGCCCCGCTCGAAGCACCTGCAATCCGGGCATCGTTGCGGGTCGTCGTCAGATCCTTGCGGAAGCGGATATCCTTGAGCCTCGCGGGTTCGCGTGAATCGGGCGGATAGAGGCAATGCCCGGCGGTCATCACGGTGGCGTGGCCGACGCAGAATGCGGTGCAGACGGTCTTGCGCTCGAGGTCGACGAGGACGCCAATCTGGTCGGCCAGCGTCGTACGTTCCGCCGGCATTCTGGCGCGGTCGTCGGTACCGAACACCGCGATGGAACTTACAACGCCTTTGCTGGCAGATGGCTTGGATGGCAGCAGGGAGGGCATGGCCGTGCCGGGGGCGGGCTGGAACCCAAGCACCGCGATCGCTGCGGCCAACCAAACCCCGGCGAGCCCCCCTGTGCGACCAACTCTCAACGCTTGCACCCGACCCATTCGCTGGCCGGAGGACTTTCCTCCAGAGCCAAACATTACCAACTGTTAAGGCCGCCGAAATGCTGCCGTAAGGGCGACTTCGATACCTGTCGCGACAACAGGCGCTGCATGCCTTGCAAAACGGAGACTCCCCATGATTGGCAAGCCTTCCTCGTTGCGATCAGCAATTTCCGGGCCAATTGCCCACCTCGCGCCGGGGAAGGTCGCAGCCGCGGTCCGCACCCCCAGAGCACTGGCCGTCGCGCTGCTTGGCGCTGGCGTGCTCGCGCTGTCGGTTCCGGTTTCGATCAACCCGGTCCTTGCACAGTTCAAGCCCGACGCCACCGCCCGCGCACCGCTGTCGTTGCCGACATCGTCGAGAGGGTCAAGCCGGCCGTCGTCAGTATTTCCGTGACCGGCGAGCAGAAGGTCGCCAAGAACCAGAAGGGTGAGCGCGGCAGTCCTCCGGGTGGCGCGCCCGGTGGCTTGCCCGACCTGCCCGAAGACCATCCGCTGAACGAGTTTTTCAAGAACTTGCCGAAGGAGTTCCGCGGCCAGCCGGGTACGCCGGGACAGCCGGGTGCGCAGAAGCCTGTGCAGGGCCAAGGCTCTGGCTTCGTCATCTCGGCCGACGGCTTCGTCGTAACCAACAACCACGTCATCGAGGGCGCGGGCAAGATCCAGGTCAGCTTCGACGAGCAGAACAAGCATGACGCGGATCTGGTGGGCACCGACCCGCGCACCGACCTCGCGCTGTTGAAGATCAAGGGCAACAAGACGTTCCCCTTCCTGAAGTTCGCCGACAAGCCGGCGCGCGTCGGCGATTGGGTCATCGCAGTCGGCAACCCGTTCGGTCTTGGCGGCACCGTCACCGCCGGCATTCTCTCGGCGATGGGCCGTGATATCGGCTCGGGTCCCTATGACTTCATTCAGATCGACGCGGCCGTGAACCGCGGCAACTCGGGCGGCCCGACGTTCAATCTCGATGGTGAAGTGATCGGCGTGAACACGGCCATTTACAGCCCGTCGGGCGGCAATGTCGGCATCGCGTTCGCAGTGCCTGCCAAGACGGCCAACGATGTGATCATGCAGCTCAGGGCGACGGGCGCTGTGAGCCGCGGCTGGCTCGGCGTCAAGATCCAAAACGTCGACGAGGACACGGCGGCATCCATCGGCTTGGCTGATCCGCGCGGCGCATTCGTGACCGAGGTGACGGCAGGTGGTCCGGCGGTGGCCGGTGGTCTCAAGACCCAGGACGCCATCCTGCAGGTCAATGGAGAGAAGATCGCCGACAGCCGCGACCTCGCGCGTAAGATCGCGGAATTCGCGCCGAATACGACCGTCGACGTCAAGGTCTGGCGCAACAACAGCGAGCAGACAGTGAAAGTGAAGCTCGGCACGTTCCCGACATCGAAGGAAGAACTCGCCAGGGTCGAGCAGTCGAAGCCGGCGCCAGTCGGCCAGACCTCGCTCTCACAGCTGGGGCTGACCCTGCTGCCGGCCCGTCAGGGTGGCGGCAAGGAGGGGGTCGTCATCGCGGAAGTCGAGCCGGGTTCCGATGCGGCACAGAAGGGTTTGAAGTCGGGTGATATCATCCTCGAAGTCCAGGGCCAGCCTGTCGCCACCCCTGAGGAAGCGCTGAGCGGCGTGAAGAAAGCCGCTGATCTCGGCCGGAAGGCAGTGTTGCTGCACGTCAAGTCGGCGGACAACAAGCGCTTTGTGGCGGTTCAATTGAAGAAGGGCTAAACCAGCGTTTCAAGATTTCGAGGTCAGGCGGTCTGCTCCAACAGGGTGGGCCGCCTCTCCGTATCTCGCCCCAGGCAATCGGGAGGTCGTGGAACCGGCCATGCGTGTGCTGCTCATCGAGGACGACCGAGAAACCGCGCAGTTCCTCCAGAAGGCGCTGAAGGAGAGCGGCCACGCGGCCGATCTTGCCGAAGACGGTGAAGCCGGTCTGGCGATGGCCGAAGGTGGTGGCTACGACATCCTGATCGTCGATCGGATGCTGCCGAAGCTCGACGGCCTGGCCGTCGTCAAGTCGCTCAGAACCATCGGCCATCGGACCCCCGTGCTGATCCTGTCGGCGTTGGGCGAAGTCGACGACCGCGTGAAGGGCCTGCGCGCCGGGGGTGACGATTATCTGACCAAGCCCTATGCCTACACCGAGCTTCTCGCCCGGATCGAGGCGTTGGCGCGCCGGTCGGCGCCGGAAGAGCAGGAGACCCGCTATACGGTCGGCGATCTGGTGCTGGATCGTCTGGCCCATCGCGTCACGCGCGGAGGAGAGCCCATCACACTGCAGCCGCGCGAATACCGGTTGCTCGAGTATCTCATGAAGCATGCCGGCCAGGTGGTCACCCGAACCATGCTGCTCGAGAACGTCTGGGACTATCATTTCGATCCGCAAACCAACGTGATCGATGTTCATGTCTCGCGCCTCCGTGGAAAAATCGACAAGGGTTTCAGCGCCCCTTTGCTGCACACCGTCCGCGGCGCTGGGTACATGATCCGTGTCGGCGCCGAGTAGTCCGCTGACCCGGCCGCTGGGTCAGCGAATAGGCGAGCTTCTAGGCACCACGACCTTCCAGCTGGCTTCCGGGATCATTGCGCTGTTCGTCATTGCGGCTGCCGCGATCGTTTGGATGATTTATGCCCAGACCAACGCATTGCTGACCGAACAGGTGATGACCGGCTTGCGCAGCGAGGCCGAGGCATTGACGGCTCTGGCCCGAGACGGCGGCACGCGGACGATCGATCGGGCCATTGCCGAGAGAAGTGAGCCGCGCGGCGTGCAGCTCTATTTTCTCGCCGATGGTCGAGGAGTGCGATTGGCCGGAAATCTCGCGAACGTGCCGACCGAAGTCGGCGCCGATCCGCGAGGCGGCGTTTTTCGTTACGTGGCGCCGCCGCGTGTCGATTCGCAACCGGGCGTCGACGCGGGGACCCGATTGGCCGTGGCGATCCCGGTTCCGGTCGGACCCGACAGGCGCCTCGTTGTTGGCCGTGACGTCGAGGACCAGCGTGCGTTCGCTGACAAGGTGCGTCGGATCTTCCTGGTCGGTTTCGGCGGGCTGGCGGTTGCGGGTCTGGCCGGCGGGTTCATGGTCAGCCGCCTCGTCGTGCGGCGGATCGAGGATATCAACTCGGCTGCGCGCTCGATCATGGCCGGCGATCTCGCGCGCCGCATTACGACCAGCGGCAACGGCGACGAGATCGATGGGCTAGCCCAGAACCTCAACCGCATGCTGGACCGCATCGAGCAATTGATGGGTGGGCTGCGCGAGGTTTCCGACAACATCGCCCACGATCTCAAGACGCCGCTGAACCGGCTGCGCAATCGTGCCGAAGCGGCACTGCGGGAGAACGGCGGGGCCGGAGGCTACCGGCAGGGTCTCGAGCGGGTTATCGAAGAGGCCGACGAGCTCATCAAGACGTTCAACGCGCTGTTGCTGATCGCGCGCCTCGAAGCCGGCGCGGTCGAGGAGAACATGGAAGTCTTCGACCTGGGTGCCCTGGTCCGCGATGTGGCCGAACTTTATGAACCGGTGACCGAGGAAGCGGGATTGTCGCTTCGCATCGATGCCACCGGCGGCCCGCAGATCAAGGCGAACCGGCAATTGATCGGACAGGCTGTCGCCAATCTGATCGACAATGCGATCAAGTATGGCGTGCGCAGCGGCGGCGTGATCGGTGTTCAAGTCGCGACCGGGCCGGACGGACTTGATATTTCGGTATCCGACCAGGGACCAGGGATCGCGCCTGAAGACCGCGAGCGCGCGGTAAAGCGCTTCGTGCGGCTCGAGCGAAGCCGCACCAAGCCTGGCACGGGACTCGGGTTGAGCCTCGTCGCCGCCGTTGCGCGCCTGCACGGCGGCACCATGCGGCTCGACGACAATGGGCCCGGCCTCAAAGTGGTTGTTTCGCTGCCGAAGCGGCTCTATTCGGAATAGGGGCGGCTCCCGCGGTTTGGGGACGGCCGCTGGCGCAGGTGGAGCCTTCCGATGAACGCCTCCGATCTCGATCCCCGCTCGCTCGCCGGCCAGATCGTGGAGTTCCCACTCCGTGCAAAGGGCGGTGATGCGACGGCGTCGATTGGCGACGTGCTGGAACGCGCCCAGCAAGATCCCCGCCGGGCGACGCTCGAGTGGTACTTGCGCAACCCGAATGTCGCAGCGCTCATTGCCGGGACATGTGGCGCCTCACCCTATCTCAAGGGGCTGATGCTTCGCGATCCCGGCCGGCTGCTGCGCATTCTGGAGGCTCGGCCCGAGCCGTTGTTCGAGACCTGGCGGGCCGAACTTGGCGACGCCCTGGCACATGCGACGGCGTTGCCCCAGGCGATGCAGCTGGTGCGCGAGTTCAAGAGCCAAGTTGCTTTATTGACCGCGCTGGCCGACCTCGGTGGCGTCTGGCCCGTGACGACGGTGACGCGGGTTCTGACCGAGACCGCGGATGCCACGCTGCAGGGCGGGATACGGTTCTTGTTCCGACAGGCGGTCGCCAAGGGAGATTGGCTGGCGCCTGATCCGATCGTACCCGTTGATCTCGCACATCCCGCCGAACCCGAAAAAGGATCCGGCTACATCGTTCTCGGCATGGGAAAATACGGAGCCGGCGAACTCAACTATTCGAGCGATATCGATCTCATCATCTTCTACGAGCACGAGCGGGCGCGGCTGAAGCCCGGCCTCGAGGCCCAGCCGTTTTTCGTGCGCCTCACTCGGGACGTGGTGCGCTTGATGGATGAACGCACCGCGCAGGGCTACGTGTTCCGCACCGACCTCAGGCTGAGGCCCGATGCGGGTGCGACGCAAATCGCGATGTCGACAGCGTCAGCGCTTCACTACTACGAATCGTTCGGCCAGAACTGGGAACGCGCCGCGATGCTGAAGGCGCGGGCAGTGGCGGGCGATATTCAGGCGGGCGAGCAATTCCTCGGCGAACTATCGCCTTTCGTGTGGCGCAAATATCTCGATTTCGCAGCCATCGCCGATGTTCACGCTATGAAACGGCAGATCAACACGTTCCGCGGCTTCGGTGAGATCGCCGTCAAGGGACACAACGTCAAGCTCGGCCTCGGGGGCATTCGTGAAATCGAGTTTTTCGCGCAGACCCAGCAGTTGATCGCCGGTGGCCGTCAGCCGCAGCTGCGCAACCGCGTTACGCTCGAAGCGCTCGATGGGCTCGCGGCGAAGGGGTGGATCGAGCCTCGCGTCGCGGCCGAGCTATCAGACGCCTATCGCTACCTCCGCCGGATCGAGCACCGCATTCAGATGGTGGCCGACGAGCAGTCCCATGAACTTCCCGAGAGCGACGACGGGCTCGACGGTTTCGCCAAGTTTGCCGGCTACCCCGATGCCGACAGTTTTGCGCGCGCCCTGGTGCCGGTTCTCGAAACCGTGCAGCGGCACTACGCGGCACTGTTCGAGAACATGCCGGAACTGACAGCCAACAATCAGAACATGATGTTTGCCGGCGAAGAGGATGACCCGGCGACAGTCGCGGCCCTGACGCGCATGGGTTTTTCCAATCCCTCGCAGCTGTTGGCAATTGTCAGGGGGTGGCACCACGGCCGCAGTCGCGCCGTGCGAAGTCAACGCGCACGCGAGCGTCTGACGGACGTGCAGCCGCTGCTCATACAGGCGCTCTCAGAGACAGCGGACCCAGACCGCGCACTGGTTGCCTTCGACCGCTTTGTCGCAGAGCTTCCCGCCGGCGTCCAACTGTTCTCGCTGCTGCGCGCCAACCCGAAGCTTCTGCGCCTGCTGGCCGACATCATGGGCACCGCACCGCGCCTGGCAGGAATCCTGTCGCGACGGCGGCGGCTGTTGGACGCCGTGATCGATCCGAGGACCCTCGGCACGCTGCCGACGGCGGCCGAGATCGACGACCTACTGGCGCGGGAGATCCACGGTGCTACCGATGTCCAGGAGGTGCTCGACCGTGCGCGCGTGGTCGGCAGCGAACAGGCCTTTCTGATTGGCATTCGCGTATTGTCGGGCTCAATCAACGCCAACCAGGCCGGCCACGCCTACGCGCTGCTGGCGGAACGGCAGATCAGCCGGCTCCAGGACACCGTCGAGCAGCAGCTGCGACAGTCGCATGGGCCGGTGCCGGGGGGCTCAGCCGCTGTGGTCGCGATGGGCAAGCTCGGCGGCCGCGAGATGACGGCCTCGTCGGACGTGGACCTGATCGTGATCTACGATTGCGAGGCGAACGCCGCGATGTCCGTTGGACTTAAGCCGCTGGCCCCGAGCCACTACTACACCCGCCTTACCCAGCGGTTGATCTCGGCGCTTTCCGCTCCGACCGCGGAAGGAACCCTGTATGAGGTCGATATGCGGCTCAGGCCGTCCGGTCAAAAGGGCCCACTGGCGACCCAGCTTACGAGCTTCATCGACTACCAGGTCAAGGATGCCTGGACTTGGGAACATCTGGCACTCACCCGAGCCCGCGTTCTCACCGGCTCGCCCGAGTTCAAGCTGGTCGTCGGGGGCGCTATCCGCCAGGCGCTGCTGCTGCCTCGCGACCGTGCCAAGACGGCTGCGGACGTGCTCGACATGCGCGCCAGGATTGCGGCTGAGAAGTCGACGGACAACATCTGGGAATTGAAGCAGGTGCGCGGTGGCCTGGTGGATCTCGAGTTCATCGCCCAGTATCTCCAGCTGATCCATGCCAGTGAACACCCGACCGTGCTCGATCAGAACACGCTGGCGGCATTCGAGAAGCTGGTCGCAGTCGGCGTTCTGGCGCCCGAGCACGTCGCGGTGCTGGCCCCGGCCGCGCGCCTTATTCATGACCTCACCCAGATCCTGAGGCTCTGCCTGGATGAGCCGTTCGACCCTGCAACCGCGCCACCCGGTCTCAAGGCGATGCTGGCTCGAGCGGGCGACGCGCCTGACTTCGCCGCGCTCGAACGCCATCTTGCCACCACACTCGAACGGGTCGCGGCGCTGGTTCCCGTCCTGATCAGATGACAGCCTAGCGCGGGTGGTCAGGCATGAAAGAAGTCGGCCTGAACCGAGCGTTCGAGGCGAGTTGCGACCCGCCAGGCGTCGTCGGCGCCGACGAACTCGTGGAGATGCAGTCCATGGAATTCCAGAAGCGTGCGGGCAAGACAGATGTGCAGACTGCCTGGCTCGCGGTTGCCGTGACCGGTGACTGAAGCGACGGTCACATCGAGGTTTACCCGGCTTCCGCAGCACACGGCCGTGCTCCTGATCACTGTGCCGCACTCGGATCTCTTCAGTGCTTCGGATAGCAGATTGATCAGCACCTGCCGCATCGTCCGTCGGTCACAGGTGATCTCCGTGCCGGTTGCACAGTCGATTTCGAGGGTGATGCCGCGGTTCGAAGGGGTGCGGCCGAAGAAGGCCCAGGCGTCGGCCAGCAGCTCCGCCAGGTCGATGATTTCGGTGGACGTGCGCTGGCAGGGTGCCGCCAGCAAGGAGGTAACCGCGAGTGTGTCCTCGGCGGATTTGAGGAGTTCGCGGCCGCTGTCGTGGATATGGCGGGCGTATTCCTGATAACGGTGGTGTCCGAGCGGACCGAACAAGCCGCGATCCATCAGATCAGAGAAGCCCAGGACGGCGTTGAGCGGCGTGCGCAACTCGTGGCTCACCCGGGACATGAGGTCGGCCCAGTCCTTGCCTTGAACGTTCGGGCGAGGGGCCAAATGGTGCGGGCGAAGAGCGTGCCTGGCGACGTCGCGCGAGCGGTGTTCGGCGACCGACGAAACAGCGTCGCTCTTGTCGGGCTCGAGGGGCGTGTGAACGACGGGCTCCGGCGCCAAGGTCATGTCGGGTGTCGTGGCGGCGTTGAACGGGCCGGCAAGGGCCGCGAACGGAAGCGGTGCAGCCACGGTGCCACAGGCATCACGTGATCGCCCGGGAGAGGTCGCAATGGCCAGCCAGGTGCCGGCGGCCAGCAGGATGGCGCTGGTCAGCAGAAGGACAGCCAACCCTTGATGGGGCAACGACGGCGCCACCGTCGCGACCAGTGCAAGGTGTGAACAGGCACCGCCGATAGCCACCGATTTCCGGTTGTTATCTAGTAAATTGAACGACTTGGAAGCAAGCTGCGCAAGTGTGCGAGCCTCGCCCATGTGCGTAGAATTTGCCCACGGACCGGCGGACGTTGTCCACGCCATCCCTCGTACCTCGCAGCTTGCAGATCGTGCCCAGAGCGATTCGGCGCCCAGCCTATCCGAATCACCAATACAGTTCACACTATGGCGAATCGGCTGTCGAGGGAGTTTAAATCGTGGCGTAGGTGTGGCGACGGTCCGTTTACGCCTCAAGCATTTTTGTCACGATTTCGAAGACGTCGCGGGACAGTTCCGGCGTCTTGGCAACCTTTAGCAGAGCTCTCCGGACGAGGGCGCGCCGGGTGGCCTCGAGCGACCGCCAGGACTTGAAGCACCCCAGCATGCGGGCGGCTATCTGCGGGTTGAATGTGTCGAGTTCCAAAACCTTGTCGACCATGAAAACGTAGCCCGCGCCGTCCTCCCGGTTGAACTGGAGCGGGTTCTGCAAGGCGAAGGTGCCGAGGAGTGCGCGGACCTTGTTGGGCGCGGTCAGTGCGAATGTGGGGTGGGTGACCAGTGCCTTGACGTCGTCGAGCGCGCGCGGCAATGGCGACAGTGCCTGCACGGCGAACCAAGTGTCGATGACCAGGTTGTCGTTGGCCCAGCGGGCGTGGAAGTGATCCAGCGCCTTCCGCCGGTTATCGTCGTCATGCTGTGCCAACAGCGTCAGGGCGTGTGCCTGCTCCGTCATGTTGTCCGACTTGAAGTAGTGATCTGAGATCAGCGCATGGTCGCTGGGCTCGCCCCGAACCGCCAGCAGCGTGAGCGCGGCGTTGCGGAAGGCGCGACGTCCCGCGGCCGCGGCGTCCGGTGAAAACTGGACCCGATCCGACATGGTTCGATAGATGGTTTCGAGGCTGGCCCCAAGCGTGCGCCCGACCAGCCGTGACACCTGGAGGTGGGCCTTCCAGACGAGGCCGGGATCGACGTTGCGGCCAATCTCGCGTGCAACATCGGCTTGGGTCGGCAACTTCAGGACCTCGGCACGATAGGCCGGATCGAGTTGCTCGTCCGAGATGATCGCTCCGAGAGCGCGCGCAAATGCGAGGCCGCGGCTCGAACGCTTGCCCTGGGCCAGCGCCGTCGCGATGTGCACCATGGTGCGGGTTGCGAAGGTGTTCGCGGACTGCCAGCGGTTGAAGGGATCGCTGTCGTTGGCCATCAGGAATTCGAGGTCGCGGTCGCCGAGATCGACCGTGAGGTTGACGGGGGCCGAGAAGCCGCGCAGCAGTGAGAGCACGGGGCGGGATGAGACATTCTTGAACTGGAACGTCTGGCTGCGCTTGGTGACGTGCAGCACGCCAGCCTTGAGGTGCTCGGTATCGGTGAGTTCGATGTCGTGACCGTTGCCGCACAGCAGTCCAAGCCGCACCGGGATGTGCAACGGCTGCTTCTTCGGCTGTCCGGGTGTCGGCGGCAGGACCTGATCAATTCTGATCTCGGCGCATTTCGACACGCTGTCGTGGCTCAACGCGCAGACGAGGCCCGGCGTGCCGACCTGACTGTACCACAGCTTGAATTGCTCGAGGTCGCGACCGCTCGCAGCCTCGAAGCAAGCCAGGAATTCCTCGATGGTCGCAGCCGTGCCGTCGTGCCGTGCGAAGTAGAGATCGAGCCCGGCGCGAAAGAGCTCGGCGCCCAGGATGGTCTCGATCATCCGTACCAATTCGGCGCCCTTCTCGTAGATGGTCGAGGTGTAGAAGTTGTTGATCTCGATATAGGTGTCGGGCCGTACAGCGTGGGCCAACGGCCCGGCGTCCTCGGCGAATTGGTAAGTCCTCAGCTGGCGCACGTCGACAATCCGCTGCACGGCGCGGGAGCGCTGGTCGCCCGAAAACTCCTGGTCGCGATAAACCGTAAGTCCTTCTTTGAGGCAGAGCTGGAACCAGTCGCGACAGGTGATGCGGTTGCCGGTCCAGTTGTGGAAGTACTCATGCGCAACCACACTTTCGATGGCCTCGAACATGCTGTCGGTGGCGGTCTCGGCGCTGGCCAGGATCAGGCGGTCGTTGAAGATGTTGAGGCCCTTGTTCTCCATTGCGCCCATATTGAAATCCGACACGGCGACGATGTTGAACACGTCGAGGTCGTATTCTCGGCCAAAGCGTTCCTCGTCCCACTGCATCGCGCGCTTCAAGGCGCCCATCGCCCAGGTCGCCCGCGTCTCCTTGCCGTGCTCGACGTAGATCTTGAGGTTGACGTTCCGCCCGGACATGGTCTTGAAGCTGGAGGCGACGGGTGAGAGGTCGCCCGCGACCAGGGCAAACAAATAGCAAGGCTTCGGGTGGGGATCGCGCCACACCGCGTAGTGCCGCCTGCCGCGATCGAGTGTGCCGCGCTCGACCGGGTTGCCGTTGGCGAGCAGGATCGGCGCTTCGACGACATCGGCCTCGATCCTGACGCTGTAGACTGAAAGCACGTCCGGCCGGTCGAGGAAGTAGGTCAGGCGACGAAAACCTTGCGCCTCGCATTGTGTGCAATAGACCCCGCGCGAGCGATAGAGTCCTTGCAGCGCCTTGTTCTGGTCGGGGTTGACGGTCGACGTGATGTCGACCGTGAACGCCTTGCGGGGCGGGTTGTGGATGGTCAACGAAACATCGTCGCGCTCGAAGGATGCCGCAGCGAGTTCCGAGCCGTCGATAGAGATACGGCCAAACTGGAACTGTTCACCGTCGAGCCGGAGCCCCCGGCGCTCACCGTTGAAGGCGGGGTTCGGCCGCATCTTCATCCGAGCGCGAACTCTGGTCGAAGTCGGGTGCAGAGAAAACTCGAGGTCGACCTTGTCGATCAAGTAGGCCGGGGGCTCGTAGTCGGCTAGTCGAATGGGGCGCGGTTTGTCGGGCTTCATGGTGGATCTCGTCGGCGAGCCTCGGTGCGGCCAGCCCGCATTCGTTAAAGCGCAACCCGGAACCATTGCGACCATTCCAGGTGAATCGGCCAGCGTCGCTTGAGAAAGCTATAGTGCCGGCTGTGCCGTTCGTCACCGGGGCTTTGTGAAATCACCCAATCCGGCGGCGGGGTACGGGGTCGCAAGGAAACGGAGAAGCGCTGCCACGCCGGCTTCTGGTGGGCCGTCATTGATGATCACGAGATCGGCGTCCGCCCGGCTGAATCCGGCTGGGTTGCGGTCGAGGCGCCGTTCGATGTCGTCACTGTCCTCCCGTCCGCGACCGGCAAGCCGGCGTGCGAGAACATCGATGGGAGCATCGACGAGCACGGTGGCGACATGGGTGAAGCGCGCCTTCGCGGCTCCAAGCACACTTCGCGACGCATTGACGAGAACCGTGGCACCCGAGGCTACGGCATCGTCGATGGCCACGGGCACGCCATAGCGAAGTCCGTGCGCTTCCCAGGTGAGGGCAAGGCCCCCACGGGCAGCCAGTCGATCGAATTCGACTGCAGACATGGCGAGATTGTTTTCGTCGGCACTGGCGAGACGCGTGACGACGCGCTTGGGGAACACGAGGCCCGGCAGCCCGTGCGATCGGGCCGCGAGCAGCCGCAACAGCGTGTCCTTGCCCGATCCGCTGGGGCCGACGATCAGCACGACCCGCCCGGGCCCCACGGGTCCGCGAGGCCCGTCGCCGGAGGGCTGGACAGGATCAGATGACCCGCTGCGCATCGCGCCAGATCTCCCGGACGACGGGCAGAGAGCCTGCCATATGCACGCGAACGATATCGGCCTTGAGGCCGGCCTCGAGCGCACCGCGGTCGGTGAGGCCGGTCGCCAGCGCCGGGTTGAGCGAGACGGTTTTCACCGCGCGCGGCAATGTGAAGCCTTCGATGCGATGGGCCAATTCGAACGCCCCCATCAGCAGGCTCGCCGGCACATAGTCTGACGAAAGGATGTCGAGCACGCCCTCGCGCGCCAATGTTTCGGCGGACACGTTGCCGGAGTGCGATCCGCCGCGCACCACGTTGGGGGCCCCCATCATGACCTGGATGCCCTGGGCGTGGGACGCGGCTGCCGCTTCGACCGTGGTCGGGAACTCGGCCAGGCGAATGCCGTCGGCGGCGGATTCGGCGACGTGGGCGAGCGTGGTGTCGTCGTGGCTGGCCAGTACGATCCCGTGCGACTTGGCCAACGCGACCAGGCTCGCCCGGTGGCGGTCGTGGTTGGCGTGGTGCAGCACGACGCGATCCTGGATCATGATCTCGAGGTGCGCGTCCGTCATGCCCGACTTGCCGCCGTAATAGATCTTCCATGTCGACGTATCGCGGAATTGCCGCGCGCCCGGCGTATGGTCCATCAGTGAGATGAGATCGATCCGGAATTGGCCGAGGATGTGGGTGGTTTCCTCGATCACGTCAGACGCGCAGATCTCGCAGCGCAGGTGCATGCGGTGGTCGACCCGGAGCAATCCCTCGGTGCGGGCGGTCTCGACGGCGCCGGCAATGGCTCCGATTTCACCGGCGAGCGAGCGGCTGTCGACATCTGAGCCCACGCGCAGGCTGTCGAACACGGTGGTGATGCCGGAAGCGGCGATCTGGGCGTCGTAGGCGAGCACCGCCGAAAGATGGTGCCAGCGCACCTTCGGCCGGGGAGCCAGATGGCTTTCGAGGTGGTCGGTGTGGAGTTCGACCAGCCCCGGCAACAGATAGTCTCCGGCCATGTCGGTGCCGCGCGCGGGCGGGCGACCGGTGCCGATTTCGGCAATCCGGCCGTTTGCCAAGGCGATCCACCCGTGGAGTACCTCGTCGGGCGTGACGATCATCGCGTTTTCGAGAACCAGCGTTTCGCTCATGGTCGTCCTTTCGACTGCCGGCTTTTGGGCATCATCCTCGATCACGCCGAAAACCGCGTGATGTCGACGATGCGGTCGGCCACCACGCGGCGTACATCGTCGTCGTGGAAAATACCGAGCACCGCGGCACCTTTAGCCTTCTGCTCGGCAACCAGTTCGGCCACGACGTCGCGATTGGCCGCATCAAGTGACGCGGTCGGCTCGTCCAGCAACAGGATCGGCCGTTCGGCCGCGAAGCCGCGCGCGATATTGATCCGTTGCTGCTCGCCGCCAGAGAACGTGGCCGGCGGCAGATGCCACAACCGCTCGGGCAGATTGAGGCGGCACAAGAGCCGTGTCGCCCGGTTCGACGCCGTATCCATGTCGGCACCAGTTTCGATGGCAGCGGCGATGACCAGGTCGAGCGCGGAAATCCGCGGGATCACACGGAGGAACTGACTGACATAGCCGAGCGTGGAGCGCCTGAGGGCGATGATTTCGCGCGGGCTGGCGGACGCCACATCCACGATGCCGCCGGATGATGCGACCCGGATGTGTCCCGCGTCGGTGCGGTAGTTGCCGAAGATCATCTTGAGCACCGACGATTTGCCCGCGCCCGAGGGTCCGCCCAGCACGACGCATTCGCCCGCTTCTACGACGAACGACGCGCCGCGCACCACTGGCAGCTGCGCACCGCCGCGCAGATGCATCACGAACGTCTTGGCGACAGCGTGAATGTCGAGTGCCGGTGTTGTCGACGAAGGGGGCATGGCGCTTAGACCTGAAGCACGGAGGAAACGAGAAGCTGGGTGTAGGGCTCACGCGGGTCGTCGAGCACTTGGTCGGTCAGTCCGGTCTCGATCACACGGCCGGCCTTCATGACCATGAGGCGATGCGACAACAGGCGTGCGACGGCAAGGTCGTGGGTGACGATGATGGCCGCGAGCCCGAGATCCTCGACCAGCCCGCGCACGAGATCGAGCAGGCGTGCCTGCACGGATACATCGAGCCCACCGGTCGGCTCGTCCATGAATACCAGGCGCGGCTTGGTGACGAGGTTCTTGGCGATCTGCAGCCGTTGCCGCATTCCACCCGAGAATGTGCTCGGAGGATCGTCGATACGACCGCCATCGATCTCGACCCGGGCGAGCCAGTCGGTGGCTTCGTGCCGGATACGGCCGTAGTTGCGCCAGCCGATGGCCATCAGTCGCTCGCCCACGTTGCCGCCAGCCGAAACCCCCATCCGTAGACCCAGGCGTGCATCCTGATGGACAAAGCCCCAATCCGTGCGCAGCAAAAGCCGGCACTCGGCCTCGCTCAGGCTGGCGAGATCCCGCATCTCTCCATCACGCATCCGATAGTGAACGTGTCCCCGCGTCGGTTCCATCTGCATCGATAACAGCGACAGAAGTGTCGATTTTCCTGATCCCGATTCACCCACGATCGCCAGAACCTCGCCTTCGTACAGGTTGAGCGATACATCCAGGCAACCGGTCCGCGAGCCGTAGAACTTGGTCAATCCGTCGGCCCTGAGGAGCGGTGTTTCAGCGCTGCTCATCGGCGTCCGCCCTGTCGAATTCCACCAGGAAGCTGTAGCCGTGCCGCGTGAAACCGAGCTTGTCGTAGAAGTCGTGCGCCTTGGTGCGCTTCACGTTCGAGGACAGCATGAGCTTGTAGCAGCCCTTGGCCGCGGCGACCTCGCGGGCATGATGCATCATCCGCGTTCCGACGCCCGCGCCCTGCACGCGGGTGCCGACCGCGACCTGCTCGATCACGGCAAGGGGCTTTGCCTCATGCGCGATATTGTCCATCACCAGCAGCGCATAGGTGCCGACGATCGCCGCCCCGTCGTCCGCCACCCACAGCTTGTAGAAGGGGTAGCTCTCGAACCGCCGGAACATGTCCTCGGCGGCGGCCAGCGGCAGCGGAATGCCATCATCTAGGCCGGTTTCCGCATAGAGCGACTGGATGGCTGGAAGATCGGTGAGCGTTGCGAGGCGGATTGTCACCTTTGTCGGTGTGGTCATGTTGTGTCTCGCGAGTGCGTGCCGGCGCCCGATCCAGTGCCTGTGGGCGACATGTCTCCCCGGTGTCCGGCGGCGCGGCGGGTTTCGCAATAATCCGTGTCCGAGCAGACGAACATTCGCCCACCGCGATCGTCCGTCAAAACCTCGTCGAGATAGACACCCGATGCCGCGCACAACGCGCAAGGCTTCTCGAACCGGGTGCGCTCGAAGGGGTGATCCTCGAAGTCCAGACTGACCACCTTGGTAAAGGGCGGGATGGCGTAGATGCGCTTCTCGCGGCCCGCACCGAACAGCTGGATGGCGGGGCAATCGTCGAGTTTCGGGTTGTCGAATTTCGGGATCGGCGAGGGGTCCATGACGTAGCGCCCGTCGACCTTGACCGGGTAGTGGTAGGTCGTGGCGATGTGGCCGTAACGCGCGATGTCCTCGTAGAGCTTCACGTGCATGAGCCCGTACTCCTCGAGCGCGTGCATACGACGTGTTTCTGTCTCGCGAGGCTCGAGAAAGCGCAATGGCTCGGGGATCGGCACCTGATAAACCAGCACCTGTCCTTCGTGGAGCGGGGCCTCGGGCACCCGGTGCCGGGTCTGGATGATCGTCGCCTCGCCGGTGCGCGATGTGGTCCGCACACCCGCCGTCTTTTCGAAGAACTTGCGGATCGATACGGCATTGGTTGTGTCGTCCGCGCCCTGGTCGATCACCTTCAGCACATCGTCGGGGCCGAGCACGGCAGCGGTCACCTGCACGCCGCCCGTGCCCCAGCCATAGGGCATCGGCATCTCGCGGCTGGCAAATGGAACCTGATAGCCGGGGATCGCCAGCGCCTTCAGGATCGCGCGGCGGATCATGCGCTTGGTCTGCTCGTCGAGGTAGGCGAAGTTATAGGTGACGGAGCCCGAGGCAGTTGAGGGATCAGTCTGGCCCGTCGGGCTCAGTGTAAGGGCGGTTGCGCTGTTCTGCCTCTCCCCTTGGGGAGACGTCGGTGCGGCAAAAGATGTCGGATTTTGTCCGTTAGACAGAGAGCCGCGCCGGGTGAGGGGGTCTTGCTGCGCGGCAGGATCGGAAGGCGCCCCCTGACCCCGACCCTCTCCCCGAGGGGAGAGGGGGTTCGTGTCCCCTTCGGTTCTTGCAGTAATTGGCGGCAAAGAATTTTGATCAAGCAGAGGTTGTGTCTGAGCTTCGATCAGGCGGCCGGGGGTATGCGCCGTGGGCGCTGTATCGGTGTCGCTCATTCGGCGGCCGCCTTCGGCTCGATGACGGGGCTCATTTCGGCGTCCTTTTGTGCCATGTCCTCGGCGTGCTCGCGCCTGAGCTGCCGGAGCAGGATCAACTCGGCCTGGAAATCGACGTAGTGCGGCAGCTTCAAGTGCTCGACGAAGCCGGTCGCCTGGACATTGTCGGCGTGCGATAGCACGAACTCCTCGTCCTGGGAGGGCGCTTTCAGCTCTTCGCCCAGTTCGCGTGCTCTGAGCGACCGGTCCACCAGCGCCATCGACATCGCCTTGCGCTCGGATTGTCCGAATACCAGTCCATATCCGCGCGTGAACTCGGGCGGGTGTTCGGCCGTCCCTTTGAACTGGTTGACCATTTCGCATTCGGTCAGCGTGATGCGGCCGAGCGGAACCGCAAAACCCAATTCCTCCGGGGCAATCTCGACGTCGACCTCACCCATGCGCAGCTCGCCGACGAACGGATGCGTGCGGGCATAGCCGCGCTGGGTCGAGTAGCCGAGTGCCAGCAGGAATCCCTCGTCTCCGCGGGCGAGTGATTGCAAGCGGAGGTCGCGGCTGGCCGGGAAAGACAGCGGCTC
>PEQZ01000011.1 GCA_002928395.1 Hyphomicrobium sp. | reverse complement strand
GCAGCTTCCTGGGTTTCGATCTGCTTCTTGATTTGTTCTTCGAGCGCCTTTTTCTGGGCGTCGGCCTGCTTTTCCTGCTCCTCGACCTGCTTTTTGATCTCAGGGTCCAGGTATTCGACCTTGGCCTTGGCCCTAAGATCTCCAGCAACGGTCTGTGCCTTGCGATAAATCATCGAGGCCAGGATCCGGTCCTTGACTTCGTCGAAAGTCGGCAGCTTTTTCTCGCGGCGATCCTCGAGCTTGATCACGTGCCAGCCGAACTGGCTCTGGACGGGTTTGGAGATGTCGCCTTTTTTGAGCGCGAACGCGGCGTCCTCGAACTGCGGTACCATTTGTCCACGACTGAAGTAGCCGAGCATTCCGCCGTCGTCTTTCGACCCCGGGTCCTTGGAATTCTCCTTCGCCAGTGCCAGGAAATCACCACCGGCCTTCAACTTCTCGGCGATATCTTTGGCTTTTTGCTCGGTGTCGACCAGAATATGACGCGCCTGAACCTCCTCGTCCGGCTTCAAGCCCTTGATCTGATCCTCAAAGAACGTCCTGGCGGCGCCATCGCTGACCTGGTCGCGAATGTTCTTCTCGAAATAGGCATCCCGCAGTGCCCGGCGGCGATAATATTGCATCCGCTCTTCGAAGTTGACACCCGCGCCCAGCTTCTGCTCCTCGGCGGCGTCGGCGAAGATCTGATTCTCGATCAGAAACTCGATAAGTGCTCGACGTTTCTGGCCATCGGGAAGGTTGCCGAGATCGTTGCCGATCTCGCTTTCTGCGCGACCCACATCGGCGTCCGTCAGCGATTTGCCGTTGACCTTGGCGATCACCTTCTCGCCAGTTGCGGCCTTGTCCTGAGCCGCCGCTGTCAAGCTCCAGCCGCTGGCCAAGGCCAAGGCCAAGGCGCTCACTGCAATCAGATTGCGGGCATTGTGGATCACGATCATCGTTCCCAACGTTTTTGGCCCGAGGTTTTGGCCGAGTTTGATGGTAAGGGGCAACCGAACAGGCATGGTTTAAAGCCGGTCCAAGCCGAAACCTGGACAGACGGGCGCTAGATAGACCACCCCCTCCGCACCTGCCAAGTTAACAATTCGCCACGTCGAACCCCAAGGTCGACCTTGTCAAAGACCTGCCCGCGGGTGACCCGATCACGACCATGGGACTTGAGAACGCGTTGACAATCCTGGGGTGCGGTTCTTATCTCTGCCTCGAATTGGGCCGAGCGAAGGTCGTCCAAGTGTTTTGCCCAGGGTTCGCGATCTCGATCGGTCGAGACCCCCCACGCGAGGCCTTCGGCACTCCAACGCTGCACGCTCGCGCCGAAAACCAAATTTGCCAGGGTCTGCCACAGACGGTCAACCACCGTGCGGGCCGACCCCCTAATCGAGGAATTCTTCTGATGCTCTCTCTCGGTGGCCTTGCATCGAAGCTATTCGGCTCGTCCAACGAACGCCGGATCAAGGTCTACCGCCCAAGGGTCGAAGCGATCAACGCCATGGAGGCGGAGGTCGCGTCGCTATCGGACGGCGAACTCCGGGCGCGGACCGCGATGTTCCGCCAGCAGGTTGCCGACGGTGCGACGCTCGATTCGCTCTTGGTGCCGGCCTTTGCCACCGTGCGCGAAGGCGCAAAGCGTGCACTCGGCCAGCGCCACTTCGACGTGCAGCTGATCGGTGGCATGGTGCTCCACCAGGGCAACATCGCAGAGATGAAGACCGGCGAAGGCAAGACGCTGGTCGCCACGCTGCCCGTCTATCTCAATGCGTTGACGGGTCGCGGCGTGCACGTGGTCACGGTCAACGACTACCTCGCCAAGCGCGACGCCGAGTGGATGGGGAAGGTCTACCGGTTCCTGGGGCTTACGGTCGGCTGCATCGTCCATGATCTCCCCGACGAGGAGCGCAAGGCGCAGTACGCCTGCGATGTGACCTACGGCACCAACAACGAGTTGGGCTTCGACTACCTGCGCGACAATATGAAGATGCGCAAGGACGACATGGTCCAGCGCGGCCATTTCTTCTCGATCGTCGACGAGGTGGATTCGATCCTCATCGACGAGGCGCGCACGCCGCTCATCATTTCGGGCCCGGTCGAGGACCGCGCCGATCTCTATTTGGCCGTCGACAGCCTGATGCCGAACCTCGAGCCGGAGGACATCGAACTCGACGAGAAACAGCGGCAGGTTTCGTTGACCGAGGTCGGCAACGAAAAGATGGAGCGCCTTCTCGAAGCCGCGGGTGTCATGAAGGGGTCTCTTTACGACATCGAGAACGTGACCATCGTCCATCACGTCAACCAGGCCTTGAAGGCAAACCGGCTGTTCCAGCGCGACAAGGACTACATCGTCAAATCAAACCAGGTCGTCATCATCGACGAGTTCACCGGCCGCATGATGCCGGGCCGCCGCTATTCGGAAGGTTTGCATCAGGCGCTCGAGGCCAAGGAGCGTGTCGAGATCCAGCCCGAGAACCAAACGCTGGCCTCTATCACCTTTCAAAACTACTTCCGGCTTTACGACAAGCTCGGCGGCATGACGGGCACGGCATCGACCGAAGCCAGCGAGTTCATGGACATCTACGGTCTCGACGTCATCGAGATCCCGACCAACCAGCCCGTTGGCCGCGTCGACGAGGACGACGAGATCTACCGGACGCAGAAGGAAAAGTACGCAGCCATCGTAACGACGATCGCCGACTGCTCCCGCCGCGGCCAGCCCGCTCTCGTCGGCACCACCTCGATCGAGAAGTCAGAGCAACTGTCTGCGCTTTTGAAAGACCGCGACTACATCAAAACGCTCGGCCAGAAGCTATCGGAGCAGGCCGCCGGCCTCAAGGATGGCCGCGACGGCGAATTGAAAGCCTACCTCACCGAAATCGCCGCCTACATGACCAGCGTCGGCGCCGATATCAAGTCGAACACGGACCCGGTTCCGCACAAGGTCTTGAACGCGCGTTTCCATGAGCAGGAAGCGACCATCGTGGCCCAGGCGGGCGTGCCGGCGGCCATCACCATCGCCACCAACATGGCTGGTCGCGGGACCGACATCCAGCTCGGCGGCAACGTCGAATTCCGGTTGAAGGACTGGCTGCGCACTGAAGACGAATCGGGTCGTGCGCCCGACGATGCGGCGATCGCCAAGATGCGCGCCGAGATCGAAGCCGACGTCGCTGAGAAAAAGCAGGCCGCCCTCGATGCCGGCGGACTGTGCGTCATCGGCACCGAACGCCACGAAAGCCGCCGCATCGACAACCAGCTGCGCGGACGCGCCGGCCGCCAGGGCGACCCAGGCCGCTCGAAATTCTATCTCGCCATCGACGACGACCTGATGCGCATCTTTGGCTCGGAGCGCATGGACAGCGTTTTGCAGACGCTCGGCCTCAAGGAGGGCGAAGCCATCATCCATCCGTGGATGAACAAGTCGCTGGAGATGGCGCAGAAGAAGGTCGAGCAGCGCAACTTCGATATCCGAAAACAAATCCTGAAGTACGACGACGTGATGAACGATCAACGCAAGGTCATCTTCGACCAGCGTATCGACATCATGGCCGAGGACGACGTTTCCGACACGATCAAGGACCTGCGCCATCAGGTAGTGCGCGAACTCGTGACCCGCCACATCCCCGAGAAGGCCTACGCCGAGCAGTGGGATGCCGCAGGCCTCAAGGAGGCGATCAGTAATATTTTCGGCCTCGAACTCGACATCGAGCAGTGGGCCGCCGAGGAAGGCATTGCCGACCAGGAGATCCTCGATCGGTTGTTGGCCAAGGTCGACGGGAAGGCCTCGGCCAAGGCAGACGAGATGGGCCCTGAGCTCTATCGGCAAATCGAGAAGATGGTGCTTTTACAAACACTCGACCATCTCTGGCGCGAGCACATCGTGACGCTCGAGCACCTTCGTCAAGTCATTGGCTTCCGCGCCTACGGCCAGCGAGATCCATTGAACGAGTACAAGTCGGAAGCCTTTGTCCTGTTCGAGGCCTTGCTCGGCAAGCTGCGCGAGGCCACCACCGGTCAGCTCATGCATGTCGAGTTGACCGGCGGAGAAGACCCTTCCATTCTGCAGCCTGCTGAACTGCCGCCGATGGAAGCCCACCACGTCGACGCAACCACCGGCCTCGATGAGTTCGCCGGCACCCAGGAAATCCCGCCCGAGATTGCGCGCGAGTTGGCCATGGTGGATGCCGCCATCGCCGCCAGCGGCCGCCCCCGCACGGAGCCCGATCGCCGCGCGCCGCTGCAGACCCGCAAGGCCCCAGGCGGCGTCGATCCGGTTGATCCTGCAACCTGGGGTAAGGTTTCCCGCAATGCGGTCTGTCCCTGTGGCTCAGGGAAGAAGTACAAGCACTGTCACGGCAAGCACGACTAACGGTAATCCTGGCGCTTGGCCGATCCGAAAAGGGAAGGTTAACGGCACGTGCGCATCCTTGGTATCGTTGGTTCGACCCACGACAGCGGTCTCGCTATTCTTGACAACGGCAAACCAGACCTCGTCCTCGAGGAGGAACGGCTCAACCGCGTCAAGAAGACGTTGGCCTTTCCCACGCGCGCAATCACTGCCGCGCTTGGTCAACGCGCGGAAGGGCTGGCCAGCATTGATGTGATGGTAATGCCTTGGGATCAGCGGGCACTACAGGCCAGCGCGTTCAAGGCGCTCATGGCCAAATTCCCGTCGAGCCTTGCGCTGCTGTCGCCCCGGGCCCACACTCCCCAGAAGAACGAGGTCGTGCTGCTCGATCGCGTTATCCGCCGCAAGTTCAAACAGAACTTTGGCGTCGACACGTTGCCGCCGATCGTCAACGTCGGCCACCATAATTCACATGCCGCAATGTACTTCGTGTCACCCTTCGACGACGCAACCGTGCTGGTGATGGACGGCTACGGCGACGATGCTGCCACCAGCATCTATGTCGGCAACGGCGCCAAGCTGACGCGCCGGTGGCGCTCGTCGTTCTTCAACTCGATCGGTATGGTCTACACGCTCATCACCGAATACCTCGGCTTCGGCGGGTTTTCGGACGAGGGCAAGGTGATGGCGCTGGCGGCGTTCGGCGACGACACCTACGTCGATCGTTTCCGTGATTGCATCCGGTTGCATCCGGACGGCACCTACGCAGTCAACATGGACTATTTCAGCTACGACCGGTTCGGCCAGCTCCGCCCGTTCAAGCGCAAGTTCTACGAGGCCTTCGGTCCCGCCCGCGCGGCCGGCACTCCGCTCGAAGACCGTCACCGCGCGGTCGCCTTCGCCCTGCAGAAAGTGACCGAGGAGACGATCCTGCACATCGTGCGTCACCTCACCAAGACGATCGGTACGAGGAAACTCGTGCTCGCCGGGGGTGTCGCACTCAACTGCGTGGCCAATGCCCGCATTCTCGAGTTGACCGACGTCGAGACGATCTGGGTGCCGCCCTGTGCGTCCGACACCGGGGCACCGCTCGGGGCCGCGCTCTGGCACTATCATCAGACACTCGGCCACGACCGCGGCTTTGAGCTCACACATGCGTTTTATGGTCTCGAATACTCTGCCTCTGAGATCGAGAAGGCGATGGCGGCAGCCGGTATTGTTGCCGAACGCCTGACTGAAACCAGTTTGCTCTCGCGTGTTGCAGCCGATTTGGCGGATGGCAAGATCGTCGGGTGGTTTCAGGGTCGGTTCGAGATGGGTCCGCGTGCGCTCGGCAACCGCTCCATCCTCGCCGATCCGCGCAAGGCGTCGATGCGCGATGTCATCAATGCCAAGATCAAGCAACGCGAGAGCTTCCGGCCCTTCGCACCCGCTGTGCTCATCGAGCGTGCGTCGGAGTTCTTCTTCATCGATCAGCCGGACCCGTTCATGACCATGGCACCATGCATTCGTCCGGAGAAGGCGCACCTGATCCCGGCTGCCGTCCACGCCGATGGCACCGGGCGCATCCAGACCGTCGCGCGAGCCGCCAACCCCCGCTACTACGGCATTATCGAAGCGTTCGGAAAACTGACCGGCGTGCCGGTGCTGCTCAACACGAGCTTCAACCGCCAGGAGCCCATCGTCTCGACGCCTGCCGAAGCCATCTCCTGTTTTCTGCGCACCGGCATGGACGTGCTGGTGATGGGCGATTACTACGTTTCCGACCGCAACCCTCAGGCCATCGACAAGGCCGAAGCCGGTTTCGCACGGGTGTGAGGGGCGCCCTCACGAGCATCATCCCGGTCCGTGTGACCGCGATCGGATTCAACGATCCGCTGCCCAAAACGTCTCGGAAAACGGCGTCCCGGCATTAAATGCCAGGATGACTCTGGGCCCACTCCCTCACGGATGCTTGCCGCTCGCGGCTGCGTCCTTCGAGAGATCGGGTACTGCCGCCGCCGAAGTGCCGCCCGCGTGCGATCCGGGCCCGTGGCCGCTGACCGGCGCTTGGGGGGCGTGACCGGTGCCGTGCCCCGCAATGCGATCCGATAGCGCCAGCAGCACGCTCGACACCACGAACACGATGTGGATGACCACCAGCCAGAAGATCTCGCGCTCGCCGACCTTTTCGATGACCATGAACTTCTTCAAAAGCTGGATCGCGGAGATGGCGACAATTGACGACAAGAGCTTCAGTTTGAGCGCAGCGAAGTCGATGGTGCCCATCCACTCCGGCCAGTCCTTGTGATTGCTGTGGTCGATCTTCGACACGAAATTCTCGTAGCCTGAGAAGATCACGATAATCAGCAGCGATCCGGTCAGCGCGAGATCGACCAGCGCCAGAACGCCGAGGATCACCTCGCTCTCGGTCGAAGAAAACGCGTGCGTGACGAGGTGAAAAAGCTCCGCCATGAACTTCAACAGCAGCACGATGATCGAGACCCCGAGCCCGAGGTAGAACGGCGCCAGAAGCCAGCGCGTAGCGAACAGCGCCTGCTCGCCGTGGTGCTCGAGCTTTTTCAGAAGGCTCTTTACGTCGGCCATCTCGGACGATCCCCCAGGTGCACTCGATGCATGCTCTATCACATGCGGTCACGAGCGCGGGCAAGTTTGGCGGTTTCCCTCGGCTCTTGCCGATCGTGCCGCCCGCAGCTCAGTTCAGCGTGCGTTTGCAGCGGTGCGCGGCCTGCGCGTGTGGAGAGATTTTTGCGCAAGGGACACAAACCGGCGGCAACTAGGGCGTTGTAAAGAACACTTCAGCGTGGAAATCCTTGTCGCGGGCCGGCTTGCGGCTTCGGACGCCTGAAGCGGCGCGCGCAGCGCTTGCACTCTTTCGCCCTTCGTCGCTGTCTCCGTCGCTCTCTTCGTCAGCGGCCGTCGCGCGGCGACGAGGTTTTTGCGCTCCGCGTAGCTTTGCTTCTGGCTCGGGGTCAGCGTCGCGAGCACCCGTTGCCAGAGCAACGGTTGGTGTGACGCAGCTTTGTAGTACGGCTCCAGAGTCTCGATCGCGGCGGCCGTCGCGCCGCACGCGGCTAAAGGGCTTGGGGCGCCCCCCTCCTGGGGGGCCGGTTCGGCAAATTCATAGCGGTTGTTGCAGACGCTGACGCGCGGGGCCTGGCGCGTTCGCTCGAAGGCGTCGTACCCGTCTTTGAGGTTGAGCCAGAAGTCGATCCAAGGGCTCGCCTTGTGCTCGTTGAGGTTGGCCGCGGTCATCCGGAACGGAAAGACGTGCACGGGCAGATGTTCCTGCCCCTCTTTGATCGAGGCTTCCGACAGATTGTATATCTCTTCGATCACGGCGTTCGTCATGGCGAAGCAGCCAACCGACGAGCACGCGCCGTGCACCAGAATGTACGACCCGTTGCGCGCCTGGCTCTTGTCGAAGGCGTTCGGGAAGCCGAGGTTGAGCGAGCGCGGGTGGCGGCCGCCTTGGTGCAGCTGCTGCCGTGTCACCGTATAGAACCCCTCCGGGGTCTGCTTGTCGCCTTCCTTGAGTTTTGGCCCCAAGGTGCCCGACCAGTGGCAGATCGGGTAGGTCGCGAACCGCTCGAACGCGTCGCCCTTGCGCAACCAGATCTCGAGTTCCGACTCCGCTTTGAAAATGCGGATCAGCATAGCGGCGCCGGCCTTCGATCCGAACGCCTCGAGCCGCGCGCTCAATTTAGAAAGATCAGGCGTATCAGGCAGCGGCAGACTGCCCTCGGCGAACTTCCTTTGCCGTTCGATGCGGTCGGGTGCAACGTCCTTCAACTCGATCGTGACGGCATCGGCATTTGCCGGCACCATCACCGATAGAATGCCAGCCAGGCCAAGCGCAATCAGCGCCCTGCTCAGATGCGGCATCCGGTTTGGACGACTTGCCAACATACAGAGGTCAACCCCTCGATCGTGAACCCGAGCCTCGACTGCAACCCCCTCGGACCACTCCCCAACGCTTTACCACACCTGGGCGTTCCGTCGAGTCGGATCGCTTGGAATTGAACGTCGACAGACCAACGCACTTGGCTCCATTCACAGCGAGCGCGGCTGTTGGCGCGGCCGGCACTGCGGCTCAATGGCGACACCAGCGTCGCGGATCGTAAGTGCGGGCTCAAAATGATAGCGCCCCTGACACACGCCCACACGTGGCGGTAGCCTGTCCCGTTCGAAAAGTTCGTGTCCGATGCGCAACTCGCTCCAGAACGCGTGCCAAGGATGCCCTACCATACGCGCTAAATTGACGTCCGTGAGGCGGAACGGAAAGATGTGCACCGCCACCCGCTGCTGTTTCGCAGCGAACGCGGCCGTCATCAAACTCCAGATCTCGTCGATCACCGGGTCCGTCATGGCATAGCAACCGATCGACGAGCAGCCACCGTGCACCATCAAGAAGGTGCCGGTGCGGCCATGGGCCCGGTCGAACGCATTCGGAAAGCCGATGTTGAAGGACCGGTGCCAGCGGCTTTTGGGGTTCATCGCCGCGGCGTCGACCGTATAGAACCCTTCGGGTGCCTGGCGGTCGCCTTCCTCGAGTTTCGGTCCAAGGCGGCCCGACCAGCGGCAGATGGGATAGGTCGCGAAGCGCTCGAACCTCCCCGCCTTCAGCAGCCACAACTCGAGTTCGAATTCCGCCTTGAATATCCGAATCATCACCGCCGCGCCGAGCACGAAGCCTTGCGATGCGAGCCGATCGTCGAGCTTTCCAAGTTGGGGCGTCCCCGGCAGCGGCCGCCCCAGTGCCGACGTGACGCGGCGGCTGGTTCGCTCTGTCTCGATGCGCCACGGATCACCGGGCACGAAATAGTTCAAGAATGCTACGACGGCGATGGCGATTGCGACGGCTGCCAACAGAATGCGCGACCGTGATCGTCTCGACATTCACCCCCCGCCTCGAAACCACCCGCGTCCAGTCGGCACGCGACAACGCTGCAACCGTGAGGGCACTAACGGCGACCCTTCGTGCGGCCTCAGGAAAAATGGGCGCAGCGAGACTTGTTCGCGACCCGTTGCCACTGGTGACGCAGCTATTGGTTCAGCCCGAGCTGAGCGGGCTGGCTGTTCGGAGTTCCGATCACTCGATTGTCGCCGCCGGAGCCAAGTCCGAGCCCCGACAGCAGGCCGCCGATTGATCCGTTTGAGGCATCCGGAGCAGTAACCACCTCCGTGCGGATCTTAGGACCTGGTACCGTGATGCGCTCCGATGCGATCTGCTGTTCGCTTGGCTTGGGCACGAACGGCTCCAGCAGAGGCCGCTCGAACGTCGGGCAGTAGCCTGACGGATCTGGCTTCGACTGTGGCAACTTCACGTTGACCACGTAGCGCTTTTCGCACACCGCAACCTGCGGCGGTAACCGATGCGCTTCAAAGTGATCGTGGCCCTGTTTGAGCGTGGCCCAGAACGGCATCCACTTGTGACCCTTGAAACGGGCGAGATTGGCGTCCGTCATGCGGAACGGGAAGGCGTGCACCTCAAAGCTCGGCTGTGCGCCCTTGAAGCTCTCCCGCGCCAGCGCGTAGATCTCTTCCATCAGTGCGTCCGTCATGGCGTAGCAGCCAGCCGATTTGCACTTGCCGTGCACCATCAGGAAATCACCGGTGCGGCCGTGCGCGCGGTCATAGGCATTAGGGTAGCCGAGATTGAACGCGAGGTAGAACTGCGAACTCGGGTTCATTTGGTGGGCACTGACGGAATAAAATCCCTCGGGTGCCTGCTTATCGCCTTGCTGCTGCTTCGGCCCGATTTCGCCAGACCAGTTGCAGATGGGGTAGGTCTTGAAGTGGTAGTAGCGGCCATCGTCGCGCTGCTTCCACACCTCGAGCTCTGATTCTTCCTTGAAGATGCGCACGAACATCGGCGCGCCGGGCTCCATGCCCTTCTTGCCGAGGAGCATCAGCGTTTCCTTCGACAGCGGTTGCTCAGCGGGAGGCAGTTGCGGCGCGTTCGAGCACGCGGCAACGAAGAACGCAGCCGTCATCATCGCGACGGCCGCGATAAACCGATCGTAGAACGCTCGCATCCAACCCTCGAAGGTCAACCCCATACAGAGTGCCCCCGGCACACCCCGATCATCTTCCGTCCCCCACGGTTAATGCCCCGTTAACTCAACTCAAGCTGTTGATATTACTAGTCACCAACGAATCACTGTCAATCCATACTATGACCCCGATTAGGGCGATCGAAGGGCGCTTGAAATGCTCTCGGTCGATCGAAGCGCGAAACCGGTGCCGCTCAACAAGTAATCAAAGCGAACGTCCGATTTTCAGGAAGCGGTCGTGGCGCTGTTTGCGGATATCGTCTGGAGACTTGCCGTCGAACTCGACGAGTGCCTTGGCGATGGCGTCGCCAGCCGCCTTCATCACGCGGTTGCGATCGCGGTGGGCGCCGCCGGTCGGCTCGGTAATGATCGTATCGATAATGCCCAGCCCGGCCAGATCCTGGGCGGTGATCTTCATGGCAGTCGCCGCTTCTTCCTTCTTGGTCGAATCCCGCCAAATTATCGAGGCCGCGCCTTCGGGCGAGATCACGGAATAGATCGCGTGCTCGAGCATGAGGATACGGTTGGCACTGGCGATTGCCACCGCACCGCCAGAACCGCCCTCGCCGATAATGACTGCGATCATGGGTACACCCAGCCTCAAGCAGCATCCCGTGGATCGCGCAATGGCCTCGGCCTGACCGCGTTCCTCGGCCCCGATGCCAGGATAGGCACCCGCCGTATCGACCAATGTTATAACCGGCAGCCCGAACTTATCCGCCAATTCCATCAGCCGCACGGCCTTGCGGTATCCTTCAGGCATGGCCATGCCGAAGTTGTGCTTGATGCGACTTTCAGTGTCCGAGCCCTTTTCGTTGCCGATCACCATCACCGAGCGACCACGGAACCGGCCCATGCCGCCGACCATGGCCTCGTCCTCAGCGAAATATCGGTCGCCAGCGAGTGGCGTGAAGTCCTCGATCAGCGCGCCAATGTAGTCGAGGGCGTGGGGCCGGTCGGTGTGGCGGGCGACCAGTGTCTTTTGCCACGGGCTCAGCTTGGAATAGGTTTCGATGAGCGCTTGTTCGGCCTTCTGCTCGAGCTTTTTGATCTCGTCGGAAATCGAGACTGCACTGTCTTCACCCTCGAGTGCCCGCAGTTCGGCGACCTTGCTCTCGAGTTCCGCGACAGGCTTCTCGAAGTCGAGGTAAGTGCGGGGGCTTTGCAGGGTCACGGTGTCGGGTCTCTCGAACAAGGGTGCGTGGACGCTGCGACGGCGGGGTGACCGGGTCGCACGCGCACGCATGGCGGCAAGATCGACCGCATCGCGGGGACATTCGCCTCGAGTGTGCGGACTGTCAAGGACCGCAACATCTCCAAATGAACATTGTTAAATTATCGTCTGTTCGCGAGAAACCCCGGCAACGCGGCTGCTTCCCGCGAACGGCTGAGGTGCACGGCCTTTGCTACCGCCTTGTCGTAGTTGGTTTTCAAGGTCCGCTCGGAAACGTGCTCGCGAAAGAACGCCGCCCATTGGAACTCGGCATAGGGTATGGGCGACTTCTCGAAACCGCCTGCCTCGCGCACCGACCACGCGAGATCGCGAAAGGGATCTTCCTTCAGGGCGTACAGTCCCACAGGCAACCGAGACGGTCGCACTCTTTTGCCAGCCTCGTCGAAGGGGTACAGGCACCCGTCCGCCTCCATCTGCCGCCAGAATGCCGGCCTCGCCAACGCCGAAAAATCACGCACGATGTGCACGTAGGCCTGTTTCACCTCGGCCTGCCACAGGGCAAGCCCGAAATGGTGGTGGTCGATCATGTAGAGGTCGCCGCCGGGCCCCACCACGGACGGGATCGGCCGCTTGTCGAGGAACCGCGCGATCTGTTTGGATTTGCCGACCCGGCGTGCAACCTTCGCGCGCTTGCACGCCACGGACCTCATCCCCACCGCTACCTGCGTCGGCCGCAGTATGTCGAGCGGCACCAGGATCGGATCGCGGCTCGACAATGGAGCCCGTTTTTCCAACGGAACAAGCCATGACATTTGATCGGCCGGGCGTTCATAAAGAGCTGGAGTGGCGAGGTTTTTCGACCGACTGACCAGTTGCGGCATTTATGATCCCCGGTGCGTTTACGACAGTTTTTTAACTGTCACATAAGTGCCATCGCCATGGTTAAAGACCATTTAACATCGGTGGCCAGGGGATCGACGCGCCGGTGCGGACCGGGTCGCGGCCATGATGCAGCCTGCCTCAACGGTTCTTCGCCAGCGGATGGTGGTCGTAGACGAGCTTTTTCAGCCGCTCTTCCAGAACGTGCGTATAAATCTCCGTCGTCGAGATATCGGCGTGGCCGAGCAGTTGCTGCACGACGCGCAGGTCCGCCCCGCGATCGAGCAGATGACTGGCGAAAGCATGCCGCAATACGTGCGGGCTGACCCGCCCGGGGTCGAGACCGGCCGCCTCTGCGACCTCCTTCAGCTCCACCGCGAAGCTCTGCCGCGTGATGTGCCCGGCGTCGCTTTTCGCCGGGAACAGCCACTTTGTTCGTATCGGCGGAACGGTCCCGGTCCCGTCTGGCGCCTGACCGGGCTTCAGATACCGGTCGAGCGCGTTCCGCGCTGAGGCGTTCAGCGGAACCAGTCGCTCGCGCCCGCCCTTGCCCTTGATCGTAAGCACGCGATCGTCGCCGTCGAGCACCGAGCGCGGTAGCGAAACAAGTTCCGTCACGCGCATCCCCGTCGCGTAGAGAAGTTCGATGAGGCAATGGAGCCTGAGTGCCCGCATCCGCTCGGGTCCGGTCACCGTGTCCGTCCGCCCGCGCGCCGACCCGATCAACCGGTCGACCTCGACGACCGACAGCGTTTTGGGGAGTGACCGCGCCTGCTTCGGTCCTGCCAACCGGTGGGCTGGATCGTCGCCGATGACGCTTTCGGCGGTGAGGAACTTGTACAGCTGGCGCACAGCCGACAGACGCCGCGCCCGCGATGCCGGCGATAGGCCTGCTTCCGCCAGAGACTGCAAGTATCCGCTGATGTCGTGGCCTGTGGCCAACGTGAGAACACACGACCGGGCCGCCAGGTAGCCCAGAAAATCCTCGAGATCGCGACGGTAGGCATCGAGCGTATTCTGCGCCGCACCTCGCTCGGCTGCCAGCATTTCCAAGAACTGTTCGATGTGATGGCGGTCACCAGCAGTCATGCCGGGCGTCTCCCCCGGATCAATATGCGGCCGATCGCGGCCACGAGGCGAACAGCGCCTCGAAACCGAGCCGGCGGGCGTCCGGTTCCAGGCCCGCACGCTTCAGCGCTCGGATCGAATCACCAAGGGCAATCATGTGCGCACCCTCGGCGCCATTCGGCCCCATCGCCTTCATGGCGATCAGCACCGTGTGCCCGAATTCCTTCTTTTTTGACGCATCCAAAAGCTCGCTCAGCACGCCGGTTTCAGGCAGGTGTCCGCCCGCCGGCTGCGGTGTGCGGCTGGCTGCCTCCCACAACGGGATCGGCACGTTGTAATCGAGTGCGTCGAGCACGGCGGCGAGCCGGTGCAACAGGTCGGCGCCGAAGCGTCCGCGCAGCGCCAGCTCCTCGACGGATGCCAGGCTTTCACCGCGACCGGCGGACCGCGTGCTGTCGGCGATATCGGCAAGCGCCAGCCAATGGCCGAGGGGTCCCGCCCGAGCGTCCGATCCCACCGGATCGGCACCGGCCGCAAACCTTACCCATGTCCGCGCGCGTTCGTAATCCTTTGCGGCCAACGCAACCTCGATGGCGGTTTCTGCGAACCAACCGATCTCGACCGCTGGGGTTACCGTTGCCGCGGCGGTCGCCATCATCTCCAGTGCGGGCAGATAGAGCCCTGCGCGTCGCGCGTCGTCCAGAAATGCGCGGATCAGCCGTGCTTTTTTGAGCGGCGTTCGCTCGGCCTCGGCCGCGTTGAAAAGCTCGACCCGGCCAGTTAAACCTGCACGCGCGGTGTCCATTTTGGCGGGGACAGACCCCTTGGCGGCCCGCGGCAGCAGCGCGTCGGCGCTTTCACCAACTCGTGCCTGACGATAAATCTCGGCGAGTTCGAGAGGGGCAATCGCGTTGAGCTTGATGGCCGCCTCGCCGGCGACGGTCCGCCGTTCGGCGCCGGTCGATCGATCTTGCGCCAGCGCGGCAACGACCGCAGGCGACGCCTTTTCAACAATCGTACTTTGATCCGCTCCGCCCGCCAGTTCGATCAACCGGTATTCGACGGGCGATATACGCTTCACGGCTCGAATGTCGGGCTTTTCGCCCGCCGCGATGGCGTCGAACGCCACGAGCCCGCCGGAGCCCTCCGCACCCTGTTCGCGCAACAGTTCTGCGGTCAGTCCAGCCGCCGCGGTGTTTCCGCCCGTTATGGCGCAGTAGCCGCCAATCAGTAAGGCGTCGGTTTTCAGCGTCCTGGGCAGGCCAGTCGAGTGCCGCGCGGCCTTGATCGCATCACAGGCCGTCTCCCGTCGGCCGAGGGCGACTTCGGTACGGGCCGTCAGCAGAGCAGCCAGCGGCTCGGCGCTGCCGCCGGGCATCGTGGCCGCCGCCTCACCGGCTTCCTTCAACAAACCAGACCGGGTCAGCGCCTCGACCCGCAAGGCCAGAAATCTGGGGTCGGTGTCGCCTCCGCCTGAAGGCATAGCGTCAGACACGATCAACCGCCGCCATAGCGATGCGATAGCGGGCGATCGCGGCGGAATTTCAAGCGAACCGAACAACCCCTCGATCGCCGCCAAATCCAGGCCGCGCCACAACTCGAGGGGCAAGCCGGTGCCGTCGCTCGCCGCTACCGGCGCTAATTCGTCGCGATCCAGGATGGCCCGGCTCTTCTCGTCGAGCGGCGGTAGCGGGTCCCGGACAACGGCTTCGAGGCCGCGCGGCGCTTTGCCCGGCGGCAAGGGCCCCGTTCGTGGCAACTGGCCACCAATCGGCGGTAGGAACGGGCGGCTGTCAGGCTCGACCACTGCGGCATCACGGTTGCGGGACGGCCGCTTGACCTCGGGCTCGGGAAATGGGTTCCAGTCCTGTGCCGGCAAGTCTGTCGCAGTGCCGAGCGCTCCGACCACGGCCGCCAGCACCGCGACGCCATTTTTGCTCGTGAGGCAGAGTTGTCGGCGGTGGCAAGGGGATGTCATTGCTTGCGGATCTTCACGCCCAACACCGGCTGCGACACTTCACGCTGTTCAGGCTCGAAATGGGTGGCAAGCACGTAGAGGCCTCCGGCGACCATCGCACCGAGCACACCGACCAGGAACAAGAACCGGAAGAGGCTCGGCATGGGATCCCACTTGCTTCGGAAATGCTATGTCGGGCTGCAACGTGACGCGAATATGGCTTAAAGCTCCGAACGGCCATCAATCATCTGGGGGCTGGCACTCCAGCTGCCGTCGAATGAGGGGAAGCAACGGACTGGCGACGCTCCAGAATTTCGACTATTCACAAGTCATTGACGCAGGCGCGCGCGCAGCGCACGAGCGCCACCCGGTGTTTCGCCCGGCGATATTATGCGATTCGATCGGGTCTGGTGCACCATGACGGAAGGCGAGACCAATAGATTGCCCCAAAACTCGGCCCAGCCTATGGCGCCGGCGGCCGATGCGGTGCGCAGCAATCTGCAGTCGCGTTCTGTCGTCCTGGTGGGCCTGATGGGATGCGGAAAATCGTCCGTGGGCAAGCGTCTGGCCACTCGTCTCGGGTTGCCTTTTGTCGATGCCGACGAGGAAATTGTTCGGGCGGCCGGCAAATCGATCAACGAGATCTTCGCTGAATACGGCGAAGCATACTTCCGCGACCGCGAGCAGAAAGTGATTGCGCGCCTGCTGGCGGCCGAGCAATTGGTGCTGGCAACTGGCGGCGGAGCCTACATGCATCCCGAGACGCGCGCGGGCATCCGCGAGCACGGCATCTCGATCTGGCTGAGGGCCGAGTTGCCTGTGCTCATGAAGCGCGTCGCGAAGCGCGATAGCCGTCCTTTGCTCAAGGACGGCAACCCCGAAACCGTCATGCGCAACCTGATCGCGGCTCGTTATCCAACTTATGCCGAAGCCGATCTGACGATCGAAAGCCGCGATGTACCTCACGACGTCATCGTCAATGAGATCCTGGAGACGCTGCGTTCACCCCTTCCATTGGCGCGGCAGCCGCGTCTCTGATACGAGACTATAGGGCCATGTGGCTGTGACGCCGCGTGATCCGAACAATCGTGAACCGCATTGACCGAACAGCATTCCATGCCAACCGCCTTGAACTCGCACTCCGTCCGCACGACGCCCTTGAAGACGGTTGGAGTCGCCCTGCCCGGACGCGCCTACGATGTCTTGATCGGACCTGGGCTGCTCGCAGAAGCTGGACGGCTCATTGCGACACGCCTGCGAAAAGCCAAGTGCACGATTGTGACGGACGCCAACGTCGCCGGTTTCTACCTCCCGTTACTCGAAGCCAGCCTGAAGGCCGAGGGGCTCCATCGGGGCTCCATCGTGCTGCCGGCGGGCGAAGCCACCAAGAGTTTCCGCGAACTCGGGCCGCTCAGTGAAAAACTCCTCGAAAGCGGTCTGGAGCGTGGCGATCTCGTTGTCGCATTCGGTGGCGGCGTCATCGGCGACCTTGCGGGCTTCGCCGCCTCGATCGTGCGCCGCGGCGTGCGTTTCGTTCAAATTCCGACCACGCTTTTGGCCCAGGTCGACAGCTCCGTCGGCGGCAAGACGGGCATCAACACGGCACAGGGCAAGAACCTGGTCGGCACGTTCCATCAGCCGAGCTTGGTCATCGCGGACACCGATGTACTGACGACGCTGCCGCCGCGCGAGATGCGCGCGGGTTATGCCGAGGTGGCAAAGTACGGCCTGCTGGGCGATGCCGCGTTCTTCGCATGGCTCGAGCAGAATGCCAGCTTACTCTTCTCGGGTGACCGCGCTGCGCTCACCACTGCCATCGAAACCAGCGTCAAGGCCAAGGCGGCTATCGTCATTCGCGACGAACACGAGTCCGGCGACCGTGCGCTGCTCAATTTGGGCCATACTTTCGGCCATGCGCTCGAAGCCTGGACCGGCTATTCGGACCGCCTGCTGCATGGCGAAGGTGTGTCGATCGGCATGTGCCTTGCCTTCCGGTACTCGGAACAGCACGGGCTCTGTGCCGCGGGCACCGCGGACCGCGTCACCGCTCACCTCGCTTCTCTCGACCTGCCGGTGCGGCTGTCTGATATCGTCGGCGGTCCCGCCAACCCGGCTGAACTCGTCCGGCTCATGGGCCAGGACAAGAAAGTTCGCGACGGCAAGCTGACGTTCATTTTTGCGCGCGGCATTGGAGAGGCGTTCGTCTCCCGTGATGTCACGTCCGAGACGGTCGAAGCGTTCCTCGCACGCGAGATCGCGATGGTTTGAGTGATGACCGCCGGCATGGCGTCGCCCGGTCGGCCGCACGCGCCTTGAACGACCTCGAGTGCTGCGCGGGGCAAAGCACGTTCTGTTTTGCTCCGTGGCAGCTTCTTTACGCCACACCGCTTCAATTCAATGGGAATCCTGGATGCCATGTCTTTCGAAGTCGGACTGACACTTGCCGCGATCGTCGTGTTGATCGCGCTCTCGGCTTTCTTCAATGCCAGCGAAACGGCCGTCACCGCGGCATCTCGCGCGCGCATGCATGCCCTCGAACAGGAGGGCGACAAGCGCGCGGCCCTGGTCAATCGCCTGCTGTCGTCGCCCGAAAAGCTCATCGGCGCGGTGCTGCTCGGCAATACGCTGGTGGACGTTCTGGCCGCGGCACTCGCATCTGGGCTCGCCGTCACGCTGGTCGGAGAGGTCGGCATCATCTACGCCAGCGCGATCATGACCATCCTGATCGTCATCTTCGCCGCCGTCCTGCCCAAGACCTATGCGCTGGCCTCGCCCGATGCCGCCGCTCTGTTCGTCGCGCCGATCATGCGCGGTGTCATCGTGGTGCTGTCGCCGTTCGTACTGGCGATCGAGTTTATCGTCCGCATGATCCTGAAGCTGACGCCGTCGACCGACGACGATGCGGCAAACATCCTTGCCGCGCATGAGGAAATTCGCGGCACGATCGAGCTGCAAACCAAGGACGGAACGGTGGCACGCGGCGACGCCGACATGCTCGGCGGCGTCCTCGATCTGCGCGATCTCCAGGTCGCCGACATCATGGTTCACCGTACCAAGATGGAGACTGTCAACGCGGACGATCCACCCGCGACCATTGTCGACGAGCTTCTGAAGACGCAGTACACGCGCATGCCGATCTGGCGCGACGAGCCTGAGAACATCGTCGGCATCCTGCACACCAAGGACCTGTTGTCGGCATTGGGCCGCGCCGGCTGGGACGTTTCCAAGCTCGACATCATGAGCTTCGCCGGCGAGCCTTGGTTCGTGCCCGACACGTCGGGGGTCAAGACGCAGCTCAACCAGTTCCTGAAACAGAAGCAGCAGATGGCGCTCGTCGTGGATGAGTACGGCGAGGTGCAGGGGCTGATTACACTCGAAGATATTCTCGAGGAGATTGTCGGCCAGATCGCCGACGAGCACGATACCCACGAGGCCGCCATTCGCCCGCAGGCTGATGGCACCGTCAACGTCGATGGCACCGTCGCCATTCGCGATCTCAATCGGCACATGGACTGGGACTTGCCGGACGAGGAAGCCACGACCGTCGCCGGCATCGTCATCCACGAGGCGCAGACGATCCCGGAACCGGGCCAGACCTTCACCTTCCATGGCTATCGATTCGAGATCCTGCGCAAGGCTCGCAACAAGATCACCGCGCTGCGCGTCAAGCCCGTGGGCGCCGCCCAGGATCGCAAGCCGGAATCGCCAGGCACGGTTGCTGGTCCAGCCAAGTCGACGCCGGTGATCTGATCAGTATCAACGGTTTAGGTTCGCCGTTCAGCATCCGTTCATTGGCCGTGGACGACCCTCGCGTCGGATTGCGCAAGTACGGATGTCTTTGATGGGACACAACGATGGAAAACCGCACCCATCGCAGGCGACCCGCACGCGGGACGCGAACGCCACGGCGCGTTGCTCAGACGCGCCCTCGAACAGTGGAGAATCGACAAATGAAACACAGGACACTGGGTATTTCGCTGGCCGTTGCGGCTGGCGCGATGATGTTGACCACGATTGCGCCCACGGCAGAGGCCGCGTCCGCGCGAACACTTGCGCCACTGGCACCGCTCGCACTCGACTATCAGAGCACTGTTGAACAAGCGCACTGGCGGCGGGGATACCGGCGCTGCCACTGGGTTAAGCGCTGCTGGTGGAACCACCGGGGCTATCGCCGTTGCGGAGTATTCCGTCGTTGCGGTTGGTGATCTCGAATTCGGCCCTGCTGTCCTGCCACAAGGCATGCGTGCAGGGCCGTCGCATCGAAGTCACATTGTATTGTGACGTCGCTGTCTCTACCGGACGGCCTCGCCCGGCGCATAGGTCGTGAGTGCCAACGCGTGCACCCGGCCTGCGAGTTCATCGGCCAGCGCCGCATTGACCATTCGGTGGCGTTCGACCCGTGATTTGCCGTCGAAGGCGTCCGACACCACCAGCACGCGGAAGTGACTTTCGCCTGTCCCCGGAGATCCTGCGTGTCCGGCGTGCATGTGCGACTCGTTCACCACGTCGAGACGTATTGGTCGCAAGGCAACCAGAAGTTTTTCCCGGATCCTGGTCTCGGCCGACATTCATGGACCTCGCGACAATAACTGCGACACTTCCGCTTGCTCTATGGCGCGACCGCAACTGTGCTTGCGTCTCGCTTGTAGTCCATACCCCGAGAGACCATACTCGCATCGCATGAAACTCAACTCCAAATATTTCGACTCGATCCGCGTCGGCCAGAAACGGTCGACCTCGGACGAGTCCCGGCGCCACCCCGGCTGCGAGTGGAAAGGTTGCGACAAGCCGGGCGCCCACCGCGCGCCGAAGGGCCGAGGCCGCGACGGCGAGTACTTCTACTTTTGCGTCGATCACGTCCGCCAATACAACGCAACGTACAATTATTTCGACGGCATGAGCGACAACGAAGTCAATGACTTCCGCAAGGATGCGTTGACCGGTCATCGCCCGACTTGGAAGGTCGGCGCCAACGCCTGGGCTCACGGCACGCGCGAAGGCGGTTCGGGTCCAGAAAAGCCCAACGAGGGCGGGGTCAAAGCCGATCCGAACAACTTCGCAGCCTGGCGGGCAAAGAAAGTGCGCGAAGAAGCGCCCGAGCAGCGCCGCAAGCTGAAGCCGCTCGAAAAAAAGTCGCTCGACGCTTTGCATCTGGCCGAGGGCGCTACGAAGGAAGAGATCAAGGCGCGCTTCAAGGAGCTCGTGAAACGCCATCACCCGGACGCCAACGGCGGCGACACGCGCTCCGAGGACACGTTGCGCGAGATCATCCAAGCCTACAACTATCTGAAGCAAGCCGGGCTGGTCTGAGGCCATCGATGCGGCGCTGGCAACTTTGGCAAGGTCCGGGTGGCCATGCCTTTTTTCCGGACGACAATCACCAAGCCCGATCGACGGCAATCGCCGACGGCTACGTCTTGACGTGGCACTGCATGGCCAAAGGCATCAACCCGGCGATGCGGCAGCTTTACGCGCATCTCGGTCGGGGCGAATACCATCCAATGGTGCGCGCCGATGGCACCCCCTACCCGCAAGACGAAGATGACGCGCCAGTGGCATGAGCGGGACACGTTGCGCGAGGTCATTCAAGCCTATAACTATCTAAGGCAGTCTGGGTTGGTCTGATCCTTCACTTCCAAGCGTACCCACGGACGTGAGTGCGGGTGGCGGTTCAACCCACTGTGCTTACCTTGGGGTCTGTATCAGCCCGACGCCGCCATCAATCGAACTTCGGACCAGAACGCTCATGCGCGCCCAATCGTCTGCGGGGAGCTCTGCGGGGAGCCCAGCTGCCGCTTCCCTCCTCCCTGATATGAAACTGTCCGTGCGGCAGGTTTTCGGCATCGATACCGACTTCGAGGCGCCCGCCTACTCGAAGGCCGGCGAACACGTGCCCGACCTCGATCCGGACTACCTTTTCAACCGTGATGTCACGCTCGCCATCCTCGCTGGCTTCAAGCACAACCGGCGCGTGATGATCCAGGGCTACCACGGCACCGGAAAGTCCACGCACATCGAACAGGTTGCGGCGCGCCTCAACTGGCCATGCATCCGCGTCAACCTCGACAGCCACGTCAGCCGCATCGATCTGGTCGGCAAGGACGCCATCGTGCTGAAGGACGGCAAGCAGGTCACCGAGTTCCGCGAGGGCATCCTGCCCTACGCGTTGCAATCCAATACAGCACTCGTGTTCGACGAGTACGACGCCGGCCGACCGGACGTCATGTTCGTCATTCAGCGTGTGCTCGAAGTGTCGGGCAAGCTCACGCTTCTTGATCAATCAAAGGTCATTCGCCCGCACCCGGCGTTCCGCTTGTTCGCGACCACCAACACGATCGGTCTCGGCGATACGTCGGGCCTCTACCATGGGACGCAACAGATCAACCAGGGTCAGATGGACCGCTGGTCAATCGTCGCCACGCTCAACTACTTGCCGCATGACGACGAAGCCAAGATCGTGCTGTCGAAGGTCAAGTCGTTCGCCAAGACGGACGCCAAAAAGAAGCAGGTCTCGGCCATGGTCCGCGTCGCCGACCTCACGCGCTCGGCCTTCATCAATGGCGATCTGTCGACCGTCATGAGCCCGCGCACGGTGATGACGTGGGCCGAAAACGCCGAGATTTTCGGCGACATCGGCTTCGCGTTCCGGCTGACGTTCCTCAACAAGTGCGATGAACTCGAGCGGCCCTTGGTCGCGGAATTCTACCAGCGCTCTTTCGGAACCGAATTGCCGGAAAGCGCGGCCAACGTAGCGTTGAGTTGAGCTGTCGGTATTGACGAGGTGCCGCACATGTCGACCGCACGATCCACTATCCCGGTCTGCCCACGGACATGACCGTGGATGAATTCCTGATCTGGGCAGAGGGACGTCCGGGCCGGCACGAACTGCACGACGGTGCGGTTGTCGCCATGGCGCCGGAGCGGGTCGGACATGCCGATGCCAAAGGCAAGGTCTATCGCGCCCTTGCCGACGCCATCGACCGCGCAAAACTGCCTTGCCGGGCATTGCCCGACGGCGCAACGGTCCGCATCGATTCGAAGGTGAGTTTCGAGCCGGACGCACTGGTCTATTGCGGGGATCGCTTGGCCAACGACGTGGTCGAAGTCCCCAATCCGGTCATCGTCGTCGAGGTGCTTTCGCCTTCGACCCAGCACATCGACGTCGGGCCGAAGCTCTCGGGCTATTTCTCCAAGCCGAGCATCGCTCACTATCTTATCATAGCTCCTGGCAAGCGGCCGCTGATACATCACCAGCGGCAGGCCGATGGGACGATCCTGACGCGCCTAGCCAATGGAGGCGAAGTTCTTCTCGAACCGCCCGGGCTTTCGCTCGACGTCGACGCCCTTTACGGTTGAGGACTGCCAGTCAATATGTCCCCGCCACTCAAACGCCGCGAAGCTCCGTCCGAACCGTTGAAGCGCGCCATTGGCCTCTGCGTGCGCGCGGTCGCGGGCGACGGGGAAGTCCAGGTCGCATATGGTCCCGGCAAGCCCGAACTCGACGGTAAGTCCGTTCTTCTGCCAGAGCCGTCGCGTGTGCCGAGCCCGCGCGAGATCGCCGTGGTGCGCGGCTGGGCCGACAGCCTCGCGCTCACTGCGGCCTGTCACGATGGCCGCGTCCACCGCAAACTAGCCCCGCCCGCCGGCCAGGCTCGTGCGGTTTTCGAAGCCGTCGAGCGGGCGCGCGTCGAAGCCCTTGGCGCCAACCGCATGGCTGGCATGGCAGAGAACCTCAACGCCAAGACCGAAGACCAATTCTCTCACGGCCGCTTTGCGCACGTCACCAAGCGCGAGGATGCCCCGCTCGAAGAAGCGCTCGCCCTCATCATGCGCGAACGCCTGACCGGCCGCCCGCCGCCTGCCACCGCAGCCGGCCTGGTTGACGCCTGGAAGCCATGGATCGACCAGCGGGCGTCCTCGTTGCTCGCCAAGCTCGACCGCGCAGCCGACAACCAGGAGAAGTTCGGCCGCGCGCTGCGCGATCTCCTGAAGCAGCTCGAGTTGGCCGAAGAACTGGTCGAGGCCGAGACCGAGCAATCCGAGGAAGATGGCGAGGAAGAGCCCGCCGGCGGCGAAGAAGAGACCCAGGATTCGGAGGAGGGCTCCGAGGGCCAGGATCGGCCGCAAGAGCAGGAAGCCGAGGATGGTGAGGCGGGCGATGCCACCGACATGGCCGAGCAGGCCACGCCCGATGAATTCGAAACGGACATGGAGGGCGACGAGGAGGCGTCCACGCCGGAACCGTGGCGTCCCAATCCCTCTGTACTCGATGACCCCGAACGGTTCGGCTACAAAGTTTTCACCCGCGCCTTTGACGAGGAAGTGGAAGCCGATCAGCTCTCTACGCCCGATGAACTCGAACGTCTGCGTTCGTTCCTCGACAAGGAGTTGCGCGCCCTGTCGAGCGTGGTGGCGCGATTGGCCAACAGATTGCAACGCAGGCTCCTGGCACAGCAGAACCGCGCCTGGGATTTCGATCTCGAAGAGGGCACACTCGACGCCGCGCGGCTCACCCGTATTATTACCGACCCGATGCACGCGCTCTCGTTCAAGCACGAGCGTGACACCGATTTTCGCGATACTGTCGTAACTCTGTTGATAGACAACTCCGGCTCGATGCGCGGCCGTCCGATTATGGTTGCAGCGTGCTGCGCGGACATACTCGCCCGCACGCTCGAGCGCTGCGGCGTGAAGGTCGAGATCTTGGGCTTCACGACCCGCGCCTGGAAAGGCGGCCAGGCCCGCGAGCAGTGGCTCGGCGCAGGCAAGCCGCCGCTGCCCGGCCGCCTCAATGATCTCCGCCATATCATCTACAAGAAGGCCGACGCACCGTGGCGCCGCGCCAAGGGGTCGCTGGCGCTCATGATGCGCGAAGGGTTGTTGAAAGAAAACATCGATGGCGAGGCGCTGGCTTGGGCACATGCGCGTCTCGTGGCTCGGCCCGAGCAGCGCCGCATTCTGATGATGATTTCGGATGGCGCGCCGGTCGACGATTCGACCTTGTCGGTGAATTCGGGCAATTGCCTGGAACAGCATTTGCGGCAGGTGATCGAGGAAATCGAGACGCGCTCACCGGTCGAGCTTATCGCCATCGGCATCGGACACGACGTGACGCGCTATTACCGGAAGGCCGTCACCATCACCGATCCGACCGAGCTTGCCGGCGCGATGACTGACAAGCTGGTCGAGCTGTTCGAGGAAAAGGGTACCAAGATGCTGGCAAAGGGCGCTGGCCGCCGCGTCCGTAACGGCAGGTCAAAGTGATGTTCGTCAGGGGCTCACGCCACTGCATGGTCGTCGTCGCGGCCGTGTTTCTCGTCTCCCTAGCAGCTGCCTCGGTGGCAGCGCGCGCCCAATTGAAGCCCGACACCATCGACCTCGAGGCCGAACCGATCGACATCGCCGCCCGCCCGATCGCCACCTTCGACAAGGGCAATGCGTCGAAGACGCGCTTCGGCCGGCTGGAATGGCGCGGCGGGCTGGAATTGACGTCGCCGTCGGAAAATTTCGGCGGCTGGTCTGGCCTCGCCGTCGACCCCGACGGCCGAGGCTTTGTCGCCGTCTCCGATGCCGGAACGTGGCTTGTCGGACAGATGACCTACGACGGCACCAGACCGTCCGGCATCAAACTCGCCAAGCTCGGGCCTTTGCAATCACTCGGCGCCAAGAACCTCAAAAAAAACCGTGACCGAGATGCCGAGGCGGTGGCCCTTGTCGACGGCACCACAGCGCAGGGCACGCTGCTCATATCGTTCGAGCAGAACCAGCGCATCGGCCGTTTCGACATAGATGGGCGTGGCGTATCGCCGCCCCGTGGCTATCTGGAAATGCCGCCCGAGCTGCAGAACAAGAAGCGGGGCGACGGCCTCGAAGCCATGACCGTCATCAAGGGCGGCCCGTTCAAGGGCTCGGTCATCGGCATAGCCGAGCACTTCCTGGACAGCGTTGGCCACCACACCGGCTGGATCTGGGTCAAGGGCAAGCCCCAGAAATTCCATCTCACCGACATCGGCGGATTCAACATCACCGATATCGCGAGCCTTCCCGACGGGACACTGTTGGTACTCGAGCGCCGCTTCCGCTGGCTCGAAGGCGTGAAGATGCGGCTGCGCGCGATCGCGGCGGCGGAGTTGAAACCTGGTGCTGTCCTCACCGGCGAGACATTGATCGAAGCCGATCTCGGCCAGGAGATAGACAACATGGAAGGCCTCGCCATTCACCAGGGCCCGCGCGGCGAGACCATCCTGACCATGATTTCCGACGACAACTTCAACGGCTTTCTCCAGAAAACTATTCTCCTGCAGTTCACCCTGCTGCCCGAAGGCCAAGCCGCCGCACGGTGAGGTTACCGCGCCGGACTCGGGCGCAAATAAAAACGGCGCCGGACTCGGGCGCAAACAAGGCCCCCCGGACTCGGGCGCAAACAAGGCCCCGCCGGACTCGGGCGGAAACAAGGCCCCGCCGGACTCGGGCGGAAACAAGGACCCGCCGGACCCGGGCGGAAACAAAAACGGCACCGGACCCGAGGGGGGATCCAGCGCCGCTACTCGACTTTCAACTGCACATTCGACAACGCAAGGCCGCAGTCTCAGCGTCTCAGCTCGCCCGCGCGAACGGCAATTCGGGCTCCATCGGCTCGGGTGCGGGTGGCGAGGGGAAGGCGATGACATTGCCGTCGGGCGTGATGTCGATACCGGCGCGACGTTGACGGAACCAGCGCAGCGAGGTGTTCGACATCAGCGCGGTGTTCTCAACCTGCTGGATGAGCAGACCGTCGTCGGTGTCGAGCAGCTCGGACAGCCGGCGCTCCATCTCCACGGCCGACACGCGGCCCTCGACGTACCACGTGCTCTCGAGTGGCCGCGCCCAACGCTCGCCGAGACCCATGATCTCCTGCGCGATGACGTGCTTGTTGCGGTTCGGCTTGGCGAGGTCGTAGGAAACGAGGAACGTGCGCATGGGGCTCTCCTGGGGCTTGGAGGTGGGAACGAGGGAGATTGTACGCGGCACTTAGGGGCGGGGGCAAGGCGAGGAACGTAAGAAGAACATGACGCGAGTCGGCGTCGGAGTCCAGTATCAGTTTCCTTTTTGTTCCTTTGAGGAGCGAAATGCGGCCCTCACTTGTCCGTGGTTTCAGCTCCAACCCGGAGTTTGAAACCGGGCGCGGACGAAAATCCCCCGAATTCAGTCAAACAGTGCCAACTGATCGGGGCTTGAAGCCCGCGAGGAGATGCGCTTGTGGCGCCCAAAGTCGACACGATCCTCGAGGCCCGGATAGCGTTCGGCGAACAGCTCGAGCGCGCGGTCGCGGCTGGCCGGAAAGCGTGCACCCTCCCAGATCTCGTAGATGCGGCGCGGGTCGCAGCCGTAGCGCGCAAGGATGTCCTTCCGGCGAATGCGCAGCCAGCGCATGATCCAGATATCGACCGCATCTCCTTCGGTCAGCGGCCGGCGGGCCGTGGCTGCGGGTGGCATACTCGAGAACGCGGTGGCCATGACCATAAAACACTCTGAGCTGAGACACCGGGACCGGGACACTTGACTGAAGCTCGTGTTCGCGTTTTGTCGCTCATGAAAACAGCAAACTCAAGGCCGCACTGTGCGCGGCCTGCCACCCGCGAAAAGCGAGCACCCGTGATCCTGTTCCCCGCCATCGACCTGAAGGATGGAAAATGCGTGCGCCTGAAGCTCGGCGAGATGAGCGAGGCCACAGTTTTCAACGACGACCCGGCAGATCAGGCGGCACGCTTCGAGGCGCAGGGTTTCGAATATCTCCACATCGTCGATCTCAACGGCGCGTTCGCCGGCAAGCCGGTCAACGGCGCGGCGGTCGAAGCGATCCTTGCATGCGTGAAAATGCCGGTCCAACTGGGCGGCGGCATTCGTGATCTCTCAACGATCGAGAACTGGCTATCGAAGGGTGTGCGCCGGGTGATCCTCGGCACCGTCGCAGTGCGTGACCCGGGGTTGGTGAAGGAGGCCTGCCGCCTGTTCCCCGGCCGCGTGGCCGTCGGCATCGACGCCAAGGGTGGCAAGGTCGCCGTCGAGGGTTGGGCGGAAACCAGCGAGCTGTCGGCCATCGATCTCGCCCGCCGGTTCGCGGACGCGGGCGTCGCGGCCATCATCTACACCGATATCGAGCGTGACGGCGTTTTGAAGGGCTTGAACCTCCCGGCCACGGCGGAACTGGCGCGGGCAACCTCCATCCCGGTCATTGCCTCTGGTGGCCTCGCCTCGATCGAGGACGTGAAAGCATTGTTGCGGCCGGAATACCGGATGCTGGAAGGTGCCATCACGGGACGTGCGCTCTATGATGGCCGCATCGACCCGACCGAAGCTCTGCGTGTTCTGGCGAGGGCACCCAGCGCCCGATGACCCGTCCAGCCGATCCGCAACCGATTTCCGGCCTCGAAGCTCTCGCCACAGGTTCTATTCTGTCGCCATTCTCGCGGCTGCGGACGCTGCTCGACCGTATCGAGCCAGGCCATGTCCAGCCCATCGATTTGACACTAGGAGAGCCACGCGAGACTATGCCTGCCTTCATCGCCGACAAGGTTCGCGAGGCGGAAGCGCTCTATGCCAAGTACCCGCCGATCCGGGGAACAGACGCGCTGCGGCAGGCGATTTCGGACTGGCTCGGGCGGCGCTACGGGCTTGTGGGTGCAGCACAGGTGGACCCTGCACGCGAGATCCTGCCGCTCAACGGCTCCCGCGAAGGGTTGTTCTACGCCGGTCTACCGGCTGTTGGCCGAAAACGGGTCGATGGCCGCCCGGCGATCCTCATCGTCAATCCCTACTACCAGGCCTACATCGGTGCAGCTCTGGCGACCGGAGCGGAAGCCGTTTACCTGAACGCGACCGTGGCCACGGGCCATCTGCCGGATCTCGACGCGCTTGCGGCCGACCACGAACTTCTGGCGCGCACTGTTGCTTTCTATCTTTGCTCGCCAGCCAACCCGCAAGGGTCAGTTGCGGACGCAGCCTATATCGAACGTGCGCTTGCGCTTGCCCGCACTTACGGCTTCATGTTGTTTTTCGACGAGTGCTACTCGGAGATCTATTCGGGTGAGCCTCCACCGGGCGGGCTCGAAGTGGCAGCCCGCACGCCGGACCGTTTCAAGAACATCATTGTGTTTAACTCGTTGTCGAAGCGCTCGAACCTACCGGGCCTCCGCAGCGGCTTTGCGGCTGGCGACGCGCTTCATGGACACGTTTTTCGAAGTTCGGAACCTGATCGGTCCGCAGATGCCAGGTCCGACACAGCACCTATCGGCGGCGGTTTGGGCCGAGGAGCAGCATGTCGCAGTCAACCGCCAAGCCTATCGGACAAAATTCGACATTTGCGACGCCGTGCTGGGCCAACGCTACGGCTATAGGCGACCGGCCGGCGGGTTCTTCCTGTGGCTTGACTTGAGCCAATTCGGCGATGGCAGTGACGCGGCGGTAACCTTATGGAAACACTGCGGTGTCAAGGTTATACCCGGTGCCTTCCTGGCTCAGGCAGGCCGCGACGGAACCAATCCCGGACAAGGCTATGTTCGGGTTGCGCTGGTTCAGGATGCGGCCACGATCCGGGAGGCGCTGGAACGCATTGTCCGTATCGCCGCGTAAGAGTTGTGTTGCCCGATGTCAGGTGTACCCTCAGGAGCATATGAGCAGAGGCTGCTTCCAGCAGCGCTCGAAGACCGGCTCGTCGGCTGGTTCGGGCGCACCAGCGGCATCGCCATTTTGGCCGTCTCCGGCGCGCTGTGGGCGGCGCTCATCACCTGGTCCTTCACTGATCCGAGCCTGACCCACGCGACCGGCGGTTCGGCCAAGAACGCGCTTGGCGTCCCTGGCGCGATTGTCTCGGATCTCATGCTGCAGACGCTCGGCCTCGGTGCGGTGCTGGCGATCCTGGCCCCCATGCTGTGGGCGCTCGAGTTGATCACGTCGGAGCGGGTCCGTGATTTCAAGCCCAAGGCTACATTCTATCCCTTGTCCGTTCTGATCTTTGCAGGCGCGTTGTCCGCGCTGCCGGTGGCGGCCAGTTGGCCTCTGAACCACGGTTATGGCGGCATTCTCGGCGACATGATCTACCGCCTCGGGTCCGGCCTGTTCGGTGTCGTCAATGCCGAGCGCGGCGGGCTTGCCGCGGGCGTCGTTCTGTTCGCCTCGGGCTTTGCCACGCTGTTCAACTCGATCGGCGTCGAGTTGAAGGATCTCGCGGACGCCGTGTCCAGGATGCGCCGGCCGAAGTCCGATGCCGCCGTGGCCGACTCTGGCAGCAGTCGCTTCGAGCCGACCCTCGAGCCACTCGGCACGTCCCGTGACCCGATCGATAAGGCGGCGGCAGCGCCGCGCTCGTGGTTTGCGGCCGTGTTCAAGCGGCGGGAAAAGCCTAGCGCTTCCCCGCACGCAGGTGATGGATTTGCCGTTTCAGGTGCCGTTACAGGATATCTGCCCGGCGGCAACGGACCGCTGGCATCGGCTTACGCCGACCCGCGTCTGGGAGGCGGATACCCGTCGAACGGGTCGCACGAATGGCAGGCACTATCGCCCCATCCAGCGTATCAGTACCAGCTCGCACGCCAATCGTTGGTCCATGGCGGTTATCCCCAGTCTGGCTACACGGAGTCTGGCTACTCGGGGTCTGGCTACTCGGAGTCGGGCTACTCGGGGTCTGGCTACTCCGAGGCCGGCTACTCGGAGTCTGGTTACACCGAGGCTGGCTATCCGAACGCCGGCTTCGGGCAGTTGGGCCATGGCGGTCCCGGCCACGTCGATTCTGGTGCCGCGCACCCCCACTTTCCGTCTGCGCTCTATGCGCCGCACTCAAATCGCAGCCAACACGGTTTCCCATCGTCGGGAACAGAATCGCGCCATCTGCCCGAAGGGCCGCAACCGCCCGCCGCGACGTCGGCCGTGGGCCGAAAACCAAGCCCTCATCACCAAGCCGCGCCAAGCAATAGTGCTTCTGCTACGAATTCGGCCGGCCGCCACGAGCCGAGCTTCGACGCACGCACCGATGCCGCGAGCCGCGCCATTGCCGAACGGTTTGCGCCTGGCGCATCTGCCGCCCACGCGTCGCCATCGGCTCACGCTCCAGACTCGGGCAGACAGGGTTCGAGGAAATTCGGACCCGGTCTGCTCGGCGGTATTTCGTTCCGACGCACAGACCCTGTCTATAAGCGCCCATCCCTCAACCTTCTGAAAAGGCCGGCTCCACAAAGGCCCGGCGCCGACTTCACGCCTGCGATGCAGCGCGGTACCGCGCGCCTGCTCGAGGACGTGCTCGGGGACTTTGGCGTGAAGGGCGAGATCAAGGACATCAAGCCTGGCCCGGTGGTCACGCTGTTTGAGTTCGAGCCCGCACGTGGCACCAAGTCGTCGCGCGTGATCGGGCTTGCCGACGACATCGCGCGATCCATGAGCGCGACGGCCGTGCGCGCGGCCATCGTTCCGGGGCGCAATGCCATCGGCATCGAACTGCCGAACGCGCGCCGCGAGACCGTCCTGTTGAGAGAGATACTCGAAACGGAGGCCTTCCGCGGGTCCGACGGCATCTTGCCGATTACCCTGGGCAAGTCGATCGGTGGCGAGCCGGTCGTTGCCGATCTCGCGCGCATGCCGCATCTCCTGGTGGCCGGCACAACGGGTTCAGGCAAGTCGGTCGGCGTCAACACCATGATTCTGTCGCTGCTGTTCCGGCATACGCCCGAGGACTGCCGGTTCCTGATGATCGACCCCAAGATGCTGGAGCTCAGCGTCTACAATGGTATTCCGCACCTATTGACGCCGGTTGTCACCGATCCGCTGAAGGCGATCGCAGCACTCAACTGGGCGGTGCGTGAGATGGAAGAGCGCTATAAGCGCATGTCGCAGCTGTCCGTTCGCAACATCGACGTGTTCAACAACCGCGTGCGCAATGCCAAGAAGCGCGGTGAACTGATGTCGCGATCGGTCCAGACCGGTTTCGACAAGAAGACCGGCCAGGCCATCTACGAAAGCGAGACGTTGGCGCTCGAGCCGCTCCCTTACATCGTCATCGTGGTCGACGAGTTCGCCGATCTGATGGTGGTGGCCGGCAAGGAAATCGAGGCTGCCGTGCAGCGGCTTGCGCAAATGGCACGCGCAGCCGGCATTCACTTGATCATGGCCACGCAGCGCCCGTCGGTCGACATCGTCACCGGCACCATCAAAGCCAACTTCCCGACCCGCATTTCGTTCAAAGTGGCGTCCAAGATCGACAGCCGTACCATTCTTAACGACCAGGGCGCCGAGCAACTCCTTGGTCAGGGCGACATGCTGTTCTCGGCGTCGTCCGGCGGCCAGCCGATCCGCGTGCATGGCGCTTTCGTCGCCGACGAGGAGGTCGAGGCCATCGTTGCGTTCCTGAAGAGCCAGGGCGCTCCCCGCTACGTCGAGGGCGTAACAGAGGGTCCCGCCCCGGTCGAAGCGCAGGAGAACGCCGACGAAGCCTCGTCGGCCGACGACCTCTACGACCGTGCGGTCGCCGTGGTGCTGCGTGACGGGAAGGCCTCGACCAGCTACGTGCAGCGCCGCCTGTCGATCGGCTACAACCGAGCCGCCGACCTCATCGAAAGGATGGAGCGCGAGGGGCTGATCAGTCCGGCCAACGCCGTCGGCAAGCGCGAGGTCCTCGCTGGCCGCGACGGCAGAAGTTCCAACGCCGCTTGATCTGGCGGCTCGTGATTGACGCGCACTGTCGCGGAACGGCCCTCTTCAAGACACCCGAGATTGCATCCCGCCAAGTGCTACGGCTTGGCAACGCAGTGCATTTCGCCCATATCTCGTCGCAATGTTCATAGATGACAAAACCGTTGGGGGGTTGTCGATGCTGCAAGTCGTGTGGCACGCCAGCTAAGACATGGGGAACCGTATGAAATTTTGGCTCGCGATCGTCGGTACAGTCTTGGCCGGTGTCGCCGGTTCGGCATTCGAAAGCCGCCTTGCCCTCGCGCAAATCCTGCCGCCTGCGGCCCAGGCCCCTGTGCCACCTCAGCCGGCACCGTCGACGGGCGCCGGCGCTGCGGGTGCGTGGGATGCGAACGTCGCCCCCGACAAGGCCAACGCGGCTACCACACTCGACGAAAAGCAAACCGGAATGGTGAAGCGCGTCAGTGGCTATTTCAATGAACTCGTCAATCTGAAGGGCGCCTTCGTCCAGACCGGCGCCGACAAAAAGCGCATGAGGGGTAAGTTCTATGTCAAGCGGCCCGGGAGGTTCCGCTTCGATTACAACCTGCCGTCGAAACAGATCATCATTTCCGATGGTCATTACCTCGCCATTCAAGATCTCGACTTGAATAACGAGGACCGCGTCGCCCTGGACAACACACCGTTCCGGCTGCTGCTTCGCAAGGACGTCGATCTCATCCGAGATGCGCGGATCGTCGAAGCGCAAGAGGCGGACGACCTTCTGATCGTCGCTCTACAGGACAAGGACCCGGAGGCGCCCGGTCGCATCAAGCTGTTCCTGTCGACGAAACCGGCGCTCGAGCTCAAGGAGTGGGTGACCACCGACGCCCAGGGGCTCGATACACGGGTGGAGATCTTCGAACTCGTCAAGTCCGAGGAGCTCGATCAAAGTCTTTTTAAAATTCAACCTCTTGGCTTTAACAAGCTGCAGTAAACGCAGTCCAGATTGAAATCCCGACTGTGGCTGTTCGGATGCTGGCAAATGCCGAGCAGTGGAAAACTGGTAAACTTTTTGTGATATCACCACTGGGGGGCTATTGAAAATTCGCGCTTTGGGTTTATCTTGATATCAGACAGCCGGTGATCCCCTGTTTTCGGTAGTGCCCCCCGTCTCACCGAAGCCACCGTCTGCTGTATCGGAATCCCTCCCGATACGACGCGCGAGAGCGCTCGGCGCCCAACCTCACCCCCCCGAGGTTGGGCGCTTCTCGTTGGTGGCTAACCCATCAATAATCGTGGCAATTCGCCCGACAGTTGCAGCCGTCGCTTCAATCAGTGGAGTGTTTGCGCAGCCGGGCTCGCGCTCTGTGTTCGCGCGGTGGACTCGGCCAGAATACTGTCGATGGCGCGCATGTCCTGGGCCAGCTGGCTCAACCGGCCCGTGATGCGATTCATGAAATGGTGGGCCAATGCTGGATCTTCCAGCATCTGTTCCTGCATTTCGAACCGTGAGATCTTGAGTGCCCGCACCGCGCTCTTTGCCACGACAGTCGAACTGTGCACCGTGTCGACGAGCATCGCCATTTCGGCCACCAGCGATCCAGGTGCCACCGGCTCGGTGTCCATATCATCGACGGACAGGCCAGGTCCGCTGACGCGCCGCGCATCGCCAGCGATGATCAGAATGGCTGCATCCCCAGTCGCATCTTCAGAAACGATCACATCGCCCGGACGATAGACGATGCGGTCCGCCCGTCGGGCGATTTCCGTGATCTGCAGCGGCTTCAGCCCTCGGAACAAGTCGATACCGAGCAACGGCTTCACAATTGCGTCGATTGCCATGATGATTGAACTCCTTCCGGCCATGTCCACCCAGCCTCAGCGGCAGACCTCCCGTTACTCGGGAAGCGGGTCAGGCATCGGCGACAAAAGAAGCGGGAGCCGTGGCTGTCTTGACCACCGAAAAATCGGCTGATTCGGCGATCGTGGTCCAGCCGCAATCCGGCTCGAGGGCAAACCGGTGGATGACTTGGGGATAGTGCGGGCGGTTCGTTGGCTGCGAACGAGGATGGACGCACCCCTTGAAGGGCTTCTGGGCAAGGCCTCATGCGGGTCTCGGGCACACCTCGAGGACTACGGCACGAGCTTGTATCCGCCAGTCTCGGTCACCAGGATCTCTGCGCTCGAGGGATCCTTCTCGATTTTCTGCCGCAATCGATAGATGTGCGTTTCGAGGGTGTGGGTCGTGACGCCTGCGTTATACCCCCACACCTCGTGCAGCAGCACATCGCGGGAGACGACCTTCTCGCCGGCCCGATAGAGATACTTCAAGATCGAGGTCTCTTTCTCGGTGAGCCTGATTTTTTGGCCACGCTCATCGAGCAGCAGCTTGGACGCCGGCTTGAAGGTGTAATGGCCGATCGCGAATACTGCGTCTTCGCTTTGCTCGTGTTGCCTGAGCTGAGCCCGGATCCTGGCAAGTAAGACGGCGAATTTGAAGGGCTTCGTAATGTAGTCGTTCGCTCCGGCGTCGAGCCCGAGGATTTGATCGGCGTCGCTATCGTTGCCGGTCAGCATGACGATCGGACTCTTGAACCCCGCTTTGCGCAGAAGCTTCACCGCCTCGCGACCGTCCATGTCGGGCAGCCCGACGTCGAACAGCAGAAGATCGAAGTGGTCGCCCTTCACCGTCTCGATCCCTTTAGACGCCGTGCTTGCAACGACGACATCGAACTCGTCATGCAGCGCGAGCTGGTCTCGGATCGAGGTCCGTAGATCGTCGTCGTCATCCACGATCAGAATCCGCCGCGACGTCGTCATGAGGGTTTAGCTCCGGTATAGCTGGGTTGGTGTGAAACTAGCACTATTGCGAGTGATAACCTAACTTGGGTACGGCACCGCCGCCCGGCGGAAACATACTGCTCAAGGCTGTGGATTAATCAAGAATGAAGAAGACGGTGTCGAGGCCTCAAGTCGTCGTCCGCAGTCTCTCCAAGCGGGCAACGCGGGGCCGGCTTGTGTTCGGCAACGTCACCTTCTCTTGTGTCATGGGCCGCGGCGGACGGAGCGCCACCAAGCGGGAAGGCGATGGCGTCACACCCATGGGCCGCTGGCCGATCCGCGGGCTGCTGTTCCGACCCGACCGGTCGAGACGTCCGCGAACGGCACTCGGCGTCCGTGCTCTCAAGGTCGCCGACGGGTGGTGCGACGCGGCGGGCGATCGCAACTACAACCGGCCAGTCCGCCATCCCTATCCGGCCAGCGCAGAGCGGATGTGGCGCGACGATGAGCTCTACGATCTGGTGTTGGTGCTCGGTTACAATCTCCGCCCACGCGTGCAAGGGCGCGGTAGCGCGATTTTCCTGCATATCGCACGGCCCGGCTTCGAACCCACGGCTGGTTGCATCGCGCTGACACCGAAAGACGTTAAGCGCATGATCGCGCTTGTGCGGCCGGGTGACGTCGTGCGCACGGACCTTTGAAGCGCTGATCGACGACCGCTTCGGAACGCAAAATGGCCCGGACAGCGGCAAGCCGCCTACCGGGCCAGGTAAGAGCACGTCTCTAGGGGAAGCGCGTGCTCGGGAGAAAATCGAGGGCAGCCCGCGCATGCACTCGCGCGAGCCACCGTGGATCTGATCAGTAGTTGTAGGCGCGCTCGCCGTGCTCGGTGACGTCGAGACCCTCGCGCTCTTTCTCTTCCGCCGGGCGCAGCCCTACGATGACGTTGACAAGCGTGAAGAGGATTGCCGAGCCGATACCCGACCACAACAGTGTCACGCCAACGGCCTTGCACTGGGTGATGACCTGGCCCGTCAGGTTGTAGGCTGCAACGACGGCCTCGCCCGGCTTCGTCGTGTAGTCGAGAATGCCCGTGCCGCCGAAATCCGGGCTCGCGAGGATGCCGGTTCCGATGGCGCCGAGAATGCCGCCGACGCAGTGGACGCCGAACACGTCTAGGCTGTCGTCATAGCCGAGCGCGTTCTTGATCGAGGTGCAGAAGAGGAAGCAGACCGCACCCGCAACAAGGCCGAGAACGATCGAACCCATTGGTCCGGCAAAGCCCGAGGCGGGCGTGACGGCGACCAAGCCTGCGACCACACCCGAGGCCAGACCGAGCAGCGATGGCTTACCCTTGGTGGCCCACTCGATGAGCATCCAGGAGAGACCCGCGGCCGCTGCTGCGACAAACGTGTTGATCATCGCGAGAGCCGCGGTGCCGTTGGCTTCGAGGTTCGAGCCCGCATTGAAGCCGAACCAGCCGACCCACAGGAGCGCAGCGCCGATCATCGTCATCGTCAGCGAGTGCGGAGGCATCGCCTCGCGGCCATAACCGACGCGACGACCCAGTATCAGGGCACCGACAAGGCCAGCGATACCGGCGTTGATGTGCACCACCGTGCCGCCCGCAAAGTCGATGGCGCCCCACTGGAACAACTGGCCAGCGTCGAGTGTGACGGCTTCGAGCGCGAGTTCGGCCTTCTTCTTGGCGTCACCCGAAGCGGCAGCAACTGCCTTTGCCGCGTCGCCGAGAGCATCCGGGCCAGCCCAATACCAGACCATGTGTGCAATCGGGAAATAGACGAACGTGACCCACAGAGTGACGAACAGCATGAGCGCCGAGAACTTGATGCGCTCGGCAAACGCGCCGACGATGAGTGCCGGCGTGATACAAGCGAAGGTCATCTGGAAGCAGATGAACACGTACTCGGGAATGACCACGCCGTTAGAGAACGTGGCGACCGTCGACTCGGCTGTCACGCCCGCGAGGAATAGCTTGGAGAAGCCACCCACCCAGTTGTTCAGAGCGCCGCCGTTGGTGAACGCCATGCTGTAACCGTAAACGACCCAGATGATCGCGACCAGGCAGACGATGGCGAATACCTGCATCAAAACCGAGAGCATGTTCTTGGTGCGGACCAGACCGCCGTAGAACAGTGCGAGCCCGGGGATCGTCATCAAGAGGACGAGCACGGTCGAACTCATCATGAAGGCAGTGTCGCCCTTGTTCGGGACGGGCGCTGCGGCAAGTGCTGGGTCTACGGCCAGCAAGAGAGCCGTGATTGCCGCCGTAAGGCCGGCAGCACGTGCATTAAGTCCAAGGTGCATGTGGAGTTACTCCCCTCGTTTCAAATGGATCAGAAGACAGTTGGTTTCCTGTCGGCCTCAAAGGGCGTTGTCGTCGGCTTCGCCGGTGCGGATGCGGACCGTGTGCTCGATGGTCGAGACGAAGATCTTGCCGTCGCCGATCTGTCCGGTTCTTGCTGCCGTCTGGATGGCCGCGACTGCTTTTTCAGCCTGACCGGTAGGAACACAGACCTCGATCTTGATCTTGGGCAGGAAGCTCACGGCGTACTCGGCGCCGCGATAGATTTCCGTGTGGCCCTTCTGGCGGCCGTAGCCCTTGACCTCAGTGACGGTCATGCCTTGAAAGCCCAAGTCGGTCAGCGCGCTGCGCACCTCTTCGAGCTTGAACGGCTTTATGACTGCGGTGATCAGTTTCATGCTGGCACCCCCTCTCCTGGTTCCTCCCGCAATGCAGGGATGGAACGATTACTGGCCGTCGACCGGACCCCACGAGGCTCGGCCGTCGCAGAAAGGGACTCAAGTCCTGTGTCAGATTCGAGGTGTGTGCCTATCTATATGAAATATATAGGATTTTTTAATAAGAGCCTGATTTGCACGCATTCTGCACGCGCGACCACTGCCTAATTTTTGGACTTTTTATCGCGACTGCTTGAGGTCTGTGCAGTTGGAACCACGTGCCGCATCAGACCCTCTTGCGCCACCGAGGCCACCAACCGCCCGTCGCGCGTGAACACACTGCCACGGCAGAAGCCCCGCGCCCCGTCGGCACTTGGGCTGTCTTGGGCGTAGAGCAGCCAGTCGTCGGCCCGGAACGGCCGGTGGAACCATATCGCATGGTCCAGGCTGGCGAGCTGCATATCGGCATCGAACAGCACCTTGCCGTGGGCGATCAGCGCGGTATCGAGCAGTGTAAAGTCGGACGCGTAGGCCAGTACGCACTGATGCAGACGATGATCGTCCGGCAAGGCGCCATTGGCACGGAACCAGATGTGCTGCATCGGATTCTGCGGAGCGCGCGTCAGGAAGCGCGAGAAATCGACCGGCCGCATTTCGATCGGGCGCTCCTGCTTCCAATAGGCCTGCATCGCCTTCGGCAACTGGTCCAGGTGGTTGGCCATCAAGTCGCCCGCGCTCGGCAGCGCGTCCGGCCCTGGCACGTCGGGCATCGTGGCTTGATGGCTGTAACCCGGTTCGTCCTTGTGGAACGAAGCGCTCATGACGAACATCGACCGCCCGTGCTGGTTGGCTTTGACGCGCCGAGTAGAGAAGCTGCCGCCGTCGCGCACCTCCTCCACTTCGTAGTCGATCGGGTGCGCCGGATCGCCGCCCAACAGGAAGTAGGCGTGCATCGAATGCAAGCGCCGTCCTGGTTCTACGCTGCGGCCCGCCGCGACCAGCGCCTGGCCCAGCACTTGTCCGCCATAGACCCGCTGCCAACCATCCTGCGGGCTGGTCCCCCGGTAGAGGTTCGGCTTTATTTCGACCAGATCAAGAATGTCGAGCATCGCAGCCATCGCCTTGCGGGTCGGCTCAGTTGCTTGCTGGCCGTTGGCGGGTATCGGGTTTTTTCCGGTCATGTTGTGAGCCTTTGCCGGTCCGTGGGGTCAATGCCTAACGTTGCCACTTCGCGGCTTCTGTCAAGGCGACGAGCCAGAATGAACGATGCACGATGCTCGACGCGCCGATCAGTTTATGGATACTGGCGAAGCAAGAATGAAAGAGTTGGAGTCCAACCCCAAATGCCGCGCGTGCGTTACGATGTCATCATTTCGGGCGCGAGCTTCACCGGCCTCACCATGGCGCTGGCGCTCGACCATGCGCTGGGCGACGATCTAGCCGTGCTGTTGGTGGATCGTGCCGCTCACGCACCCGCCACATCCGCCACTGACAGCCGCGCCACGGCGCTGTCCGCCGGCTCCAAGCGCCTTCTGACGACGCTCGGCTTGTGGGCTGCGATCGCACCGGACGCCCAACCGGTAACGCAGATCGAAATCACCGACTCGCGCCTCGACAGCGGCATCCGGCCGGTTTACGTCGCCTACGACAACACGGTCGGCTCGACGACAGCTGGCGCGGATGCCGAACCGGCGACCTGGATCGTGCCGAATGCGGCGCTGTCTTCGGTGCTGCACGCCGCCGTCGCCGGTCGGCCGTCGATCAAGCTGCGAACGGGTGACGCCGCCACCAGCTTCTTGGCCGGCCTCTACGGCGCCACGGTTGTGTTGGCCGACGGCGCCACCTACGTGGCCCCCCTCGTTATTGCCGCCGACGGACGACGCTCTGCCCTGCGGGAGGCAGCGCAAATCAAGGTCGTTGGCTCGAGCTACGCGCAGACCGGCATCGTCACCACCGTCGCGCACGAGCGCCCGCACAACAGCGTGGCCGTGCAACATTTTCTGCCCGCCGGCCCGTTCGCCATTCTGCCCCTCACCGGTAACCGCTCGTGTATCACCTGGACGGAGCAAAAGGACGAAGCAAAACGCATCCTCGAGCTCGACGCCACGGCGTTCCTGGCCGAGGTGGACTTGAGGTTCGGCGGTAAACTCGGGCCGCTGTCGATCATTGGCCCGCGGCAGTCTTGGCCGCTCGACGTGCATTTGGCCCGCAACTTCGTCGCGCCGCGCTTCGCACTCATCGGGGACGCCGCCCACGGCGTCCACCCGATCGCCGGGCAGGGTCTCAACCTCGGCCTCCGCGACATCGCAGCCCTCGTCGAGGTGATAGCCGACGCCGCCCGCGTCGGTCTCGATATTGGCAACTTGGACACGCTCAAACGCTACGAGCGCTGGCGGCGGTTCGATTCGTTGGTGTCGGCTGCGGCCTTCGATGGCCTCAATCGATTGTTCTCCAACGACTGGCCCGTGCTTCGCGCGACTCGCGACGCCGGCCTCGGCATCGTCGACCGTCTCCCCGCGATCAAACAGATGTTCGTTGCCGAAGCCGCCGGCCTCTCCGGCGAACTGCCGCGGTTGTTGCGGGGGGACAGCGTGTGACGTTCATGCGGGCTTGCACTTTGCCCTCAAGTGCGCGCCGACCTAGGGCACGTCGCCACGTTCAAGCTGCAACGCCCGCAGATCGATCCGAAGCTCGAGATGTACGTGACCCACGCTGCGCGACACTTGCACGAAGGAGGCCGAACATGTTGAGCGGCGGGTTGCGATGGCGGATCAATTGAAGCCGGTCAGGCCTCGGCAATGGGCACGGATGGGCACGCCTCGACGGCTATCGTGCCACCGCGAATCCCCCCATGCATGGTTGGGTTTGGACCGGCGCTGGACCAAGCCGGCCGAGGGTTCGAGAATTCGGGCAGCAGCCCTCGATAGCGAGATCAGACAGGGGTATAGAGATGCATGATCGACGACTTGCCGGACTGTTCGCTAGCGGGGTCTTGGCGCTGTCTTCACCGCTATCAGCCGAAACCGCCGCACCATCCGCGGATGTTGACTTGAAGCTGTTCGAGAAAACCGAAGTTGACCGCAGCAACGGTTGCTCCGTCGTGCTTTGGCAGGACGATCGCGATCCCGAAACGGACAAGTACGCCTACCTGTTCGCCGAGACGCTGAGCGGGAAGAATCATACCCGGCAACCGGCGCGGATCAAGATCGGTGGTGCGGTAACGACCATGAAGCGCGTGGCGAAAGGAGGGAAGACGACGGGGTACGATCTTTTCGAGTATCAGCTCTACCAGTTGCCGGAGGCGAACGAGTTCGTCGTGCTTCAACTCAAACTCGCCGAAGAAGAGGGCGAATCGGTTGACGTCGAATCGGGCGCAATGACCATCATCATGAAGGGCAAGCCGTTGTTCCGCGCGACCGTCAAGGGCAACGCCGGCTGCATGACCCCCGCCGCGGCCGAAACGGCGCGCAGGGGAAGCGCAGCTCCTGATGGTCCGGCCAGGGCAACGGCATCGGAACCTCCCGTGCCTGACGTCGGGCCAGGCATGTTCGAGCGCTACGCCGTTCGTTCCGCTCAGCTCCCAGCCAAATTGACAGGGGCCGCAAAAAAGCAGTTCGGGTGCGACCCGGCCACGATGAAGACGGGTGCCACGGCCTTCCAGTTGTCTGAGGAATCTGCGATTTGGCAGATTCCGTGCGGGGAGCATGGCGCATCCTCAAGATCGGCTGTCTATGCATTGGTCTACGTGCCCGACCCGGCCGCCAACTACAGTTTTCTCCCGTTACCTACTCCAAAAGGCGTGACGCGCGCCCTGGGCGACCACACGCTGATGGATCCGAAATGGGATATGAAAACGCGAATTGTTACGGGCATTCATACCGAAGGAAACGGTTCAGACTGCGGGCAGTTCGAGCGCTACCAGGTGACCGCAGAAGGCGGGTTCCGATTGATCGAATTCCGGGCCAAGGATACGTGCGACGGCAAGAGCATGAAACCGCAAGACTTTCCGCTGGTGTTCAAGGCGAAGTAACGCGCCCGGCGGTGTGCCGCTTCTGGCTGCCGGCAGCGCTGACGTGGCACCCGCTTCCGATGCACGACACTCATGGCCTAGTGTAGCGCATCTGACGTTTGGTACCCACTCGCGGCGTGGCTCGAAGCCAAACGTCAGATGCAAAAGCTACACTAGAATCATAAGCTTGCTAGT
>PEQZ01000010.1 GCA_002928395.1 Hyphomicrobium sp. | reverse complement strand
TCAAAAGCCGCCACCCCCGCTCCCCATCGCCGCCCCACCGCCGTCGGTCGCCAGCCACGCGCCGCAGCACGCCTTGGCCAGCTCCCGCACGCGCAGGATATAGCTCTGCCGCTCGGTCACCGAGATCACGCCGCGGGCGTCGAGCAGGTTGAAAATGTGGCTCGCCTTGATGCACTGGTCGTAGGCCGGCAGCGCCATCAGGTGGCGACGGTCGGCTTGGTCCGTTCGATTAGCCCCCACCCCTGCCCCCTCCCCGCCCGGGGGAGGGGAAGTCCAGCCCTTTTCGAGCAGGCTCTTACATTCCGCCTCGGCATCCTTGAAGTGGGCGAGCAGCATTTCGGTGTTCGCGTGTTCGAAGTTGTGCCGCGAATACTCGCGCTCGGCTTGCAGGAACACGTCGCCGTAGCTCAGTTTCCGTGCGTCCTGGCGGCCATTGAAGTTGAGATCGAATACGCGGTCTACGCCCTGCACGTACATCGCCAGCCGCTCGAGGCCGTAGGTGATCTCGCCGGCCACGGGATTGCAGTCGAAGCCGCCGACCTGCTGGAAGTAGGTGAACTGCGTCACCTCCATGCCGTTGCACCACACCTCCCAGCCGAGGCCCCAGGCCCCGAGCGTCGGGCTCTCCCAGTCGTCTTCCACGAAGCGGATGTCGTTCTTCGTGGTATCGACGCCGATGGCATCGAGGCTCTGCAGGTAGAGATCCAGGATGTTCTCTGGCGACGGCTTCATGATCACCTGGAACTGGTAGTAGTGCTGCATCCGGTTCGGGTTCTCGCCGTAGCGCCCGTCCTTGGGCCGACGCGACGGCTGCACGTAGGCGGCATTCCACGGTCGCGGCCCGAGCGCACGCAACGTGGTGGCCGGATGGAATGTGCCCGCGCCCACTTCCATGTCGTAAGGCTGTAGGATCACACAGCCCTGCTGGCCCCAGAACTGTTGCAGCGTCAGGATCAGGTCCTGGAATGCGGCCTTGGGACGGAGCTCGGAAAGTGCGCTTCGTGCGGCTGCGCTCGACGTCGCGCTTGAAGCTGCACTGGTAGGTTTGAGGGCCATGCGGCGTTCCTGATCCGTTAACGAGACGAGCGCCGCACTATACGCATTCGCCGGAACCTGTCACGGCCAGCCCTGCCCAGCCAGCCCTGCCCGGTCCAGACCGCGCACGTCGAGGCGCGCTTGTATTCGGAGGCGGCCGCCCTAATGTGACAGTACTGTCATAGATCGCTGTGAGCGTCGGCACGATCACAGCCCATTCCAAAGGAGCGTTGCGCCATGGCCGTCATGAAAGTCCTCGAACTGATGTCGTCGTCGTCCAAGAGCTGGGAGGACGCGACCCAGCAGGCGGTCACAAAGGCCGGCAAAAGCCTGAAAGGCATCAAGTCGGTATGGGTGCAGGATTTCTCTGCCACCGTCGACGGCAAGGGCAAGATCGACAGCTACCGCGTCACCGTCAAAGTGACGTTCGAGGTCAAGGACTGATCTCAAAGCGCAGCCCGGACGTTCAGTTGAGTTTGCGGGGCCGGTAGACGCCGGCCGCCTCGTCCCAATCCAGCGCGCCGAGGTCTTTCGGCGTTGCCGAACGCGTGGCGTCTGCGGCGCTGCGCGCCGTAGCCTCACCCGTCTGTCCGTCTGCTCCGCTGGTTTTGGCCATCCCGCGGGCCAGCCACCTGTAGCCCGCGTAGAGCCCCGCTCCGGCCAGCGCCAGTGCGATCAGCTGCGGCATATGTGTGCTCCCGTTTCCATCAACGTTCGTCCAGTCCATCCGATGCGGCGCCATCACGCAAGCGCATCATGGCGTCGATCGTTTATGCCATCGATGCTCACAGCGGATATCAACATCCCGGCGAACGCAAGGCGCAAAATGCCGACGCGCTCGCTGGTGCCGCATCTCGAGGACGATCGATGGACATACTCGGATCACTGTTCGGCTGGCTTTGGTGGGTGGCGCAGTTGCTGCTCGGGCTGCTGTGGCTGCTCGTCGGCGGCTGGGTCTCGACACTGCTGCAGATCGTGGTGCTCGCGCTCGGCTTTTTCGTCTGGCGGCACGGATGGCGGCAGGCGCCCGCTGAGCTGTGGCGACAGACCCGAGCCCTCTACCGCTTATCGCGCGGCGCGATCCGTGCGAGCGAGGCGATGGAACGCGCGCGTGCGCCCGAGCCGGGGCGGTCTACCGTCGCGCCCGTGGTCACCCCGCAATCGCCCCGCCAATTCGGCGATGTCACCATCAACGTGTCGAGCGCGCTTTCCGGGTTGATGTTTCTGGGACTGGCCGCTGCCGCGTTGTTCAGGGTCTAACACTCGTCTTCAAAGCCCATAACGCGACCAAAGTGCCCGGATTTCGATCGCCGACAGAAGATCATCGGCCAATGCCAGCCGGCCGTTGCCGTCGAGGCCCGTGTTCCCGGGCGTCCGCCGCAACCTGGACAGCAACCCACCCCGATCGAGCGGCACGAGCCGCAGCTTGACCTTGTCGCCGTGCACGTCGCGCATCCGCGATCGGACGTCGGAAATGCCATCGATGAGCCCGTGTTCCAAGGCCTTCGCCCCTGCCCAGAACGCGCCCGAGAACAACTCGCCGTCGAGACCTTTGAGTTTGCCCGCGCGGCGCTCCTTGACGACCGCGATGAACACGTCGTGGATGTCGGACTGGATGGCCTTCAGCCGCGCCACGTCCTCGGGCTTTTCGGGCAGGAACGGATCGAGAATATTCTTCGACGTGCCGGCCGTGTGCACGCGATAGTCGATGTCGTAGCGCTTCAAAACTTTGTCGAGACCGAAACTCGACGAAATCACCCCGATCGAGCCGACCAGGGACGAGGGGTCCGCGTAAATCTCGTCGCCGGCCACTGCGATGAAATAACCGCCCGACGCCGCCACGTCCTCGCAGAACACGTGGACGCGCTTTTTCTTTTCCTCGGCCAACTGCCGGATCCGCTTGAAGATCAGATGCGACTGCGCCGCCGATCCACCCGGCGAGTTGATCACGATCGCCACCGACGGCAATTTCGACATCTCGAATGCCCGTTCGATCGCGCCCGCGAGCCCCGTTATGGAAAGGCCTGGTCTCAGAGGCGACGCCATGCCGATCGGGCCTTGCAGGCGCAGCACGGGCACGACAGGCGATCGGTCGAAAGGCCACATGGGAACGGTCCTCGGTCAATTTTGTGATCAGGGCGAACGGCGGGTCCGGGCGGGTGCCCGAAGAAGCGGAAGATTGTTCGTCGATCGAGTAGATGTTTTGTTTTCGATCCCCGTGCAAGGGGCACTCCTAGACCTCCAGGCCGTCCCCGTGGCGGAGTATCCCCGCAGCCTTGGGTGTGAAATCGTGGCCATCGTCGTGCAGCACGAACCCCTCGCGTAGCGACAACGGCGCACGGCTGCCTTTCGTTCCTGTCACGAGAACTCGGATCGCCGCTTCGCCCCGCCGCGGGTGGATGGGCAGGATGCTCAACGCGCCGAACCGCCCTTGGAACGCGGCCAGTATCAGACCGAGCGCATCCGCCTTGTGTATCATCGTCGCCAATCCGCCCGGCGCGACGTAGCGGGCCATGACGCGCACCCAGTGTTCGAGGGCCTCCTCTGGCATGGCATGCGCTGCGGCCTTGATCGGGACAGGCGCAGGCGTGCCCCGGCCTTCGACGTGGAACGGCGGATTGGCGACAACATGATCGAAGCAATCGCTCGCCAACCCCAGGGCCTGCAATTCCGCGGCAGGGCCGTTGATGTCCGCAGTGATCGCCCGCACACGGCCGGATAGCCCGTTACGTGCGATATTGCGCAAAGCCAGTGCCGATAGTCCCGGCTCCGCCTCGACGAGCGTCACCTCCGTCGCCCCGAGCCGCCGCGCCACCGACATTCCGACCGTCCCCACGCCAGCGCCGATGTCCAGCACGCGCAGTGACCGCCCCCCCCGCTGCGACACCGCGGCCGCCAGCAATAGGGCATCCACACCGGCGCGATAGCCCGCCTTCGGCTGCAGAATTCGAAGCGCGCCGCCGAGGAATGCGTCGTCGGTCAAGTCGGGCGAAAGATCATCGCCGCGTTCGGGTTGGGCGAAGGTCACGTTTCGACCGGGCAAATCCTCGGTTTCAATCATGGTGACGCTCCGAGATCCACGCGCCAAGTCCCGCCTCGATCAGAAAAAGCCGCGCCGCCGCCCAGTCGTCGTCATCCACCAGAATACGCTGCGGCTGCCAGCCCACCGCTCCATGCAACTGACTGACGTTCCAGTCGAGAATGGTCGGCTGAATGCCGCGGTCCCGCAGCAGCGCCGCGACATAGCTGACCAGGACGGCGTCATCGGTTCGGATCAATTCTGCGAACATAGTCGCGGGTCATCTCTTGAGCTGCATCAATGGTCGGCCACTGCGGCAATCTGACGTGACAGCCGCCGCCGCTTGTCTCACTATAACCGACAAAAGCGAAGCAGCCGGGGAAAGCGCCGTGGGTGTCGTCATATCACTCGATGAGGCTCGGGATCCGTCGGAAAGTCTGAAGCCGCTGTTGCGGCTGGTCAGCGACGACATGGATGCGATCAACCGCATCATTCTCGACAAAGCCGTCTCGAACGTCGATCTCATTCCCGAACTCGCTCACCATCTGATCGATTCGGGCGGCAAGCGTCTCAGACCCATGCTCGCCATCGCATCGGCCAGGCTCTGCGGTTATCAAGGAAACGGCCATATCCGGACCGCCTCCGCCATTGAATTCATGCATACCGCAACGTTGCTGCACGACGACGTTGTCGACGAGAGCGATACGCGCCGCGGCCGCAAGACCGCTCGTTTGATCTGGGGCAATCAGGCGAGTGTCCTGGTCGGCGACTTCCTGCTCGGCCAGGCCTTTCGGATGCTGGTCGAAGTCGGCTCGCTGCCGGTGCTCAAAATCCTGTCGAACGCGGCGGCGGTGATCGCGGAGGGCGAGGTGATGCAGCTCGCTGCCGCCAAAAACACGGCGACGACCGAAGATGAATACTTGGCCATCATCAACGCCAAGACGGCCGCATTGTTCCTGGCCGCAGCCGAAGTTGGTGCCGCACTTGCCGCTCGCCCTGCCGAGGAACAATCGGCGCTGAGGTCCTATGGCAAGAACCTCGGAATAGCCTTCCAGCTGGTCGACGATGCCCTCGACTATTCCGGTGACAGCGCGCGGCTGGGCAAGTCGGTCGGCGATGATTTCCGCGAAGGCAAAATCACGCTGCCGGTGATTCTGTCGTTCCGCCGCGGCCCCGAAAGCGAGCGCGAGTTCTGGAACCGCACCATTGTCCACGGCGACATCAAGGATGGCGATATCGAACAGGCGCAGCAACTGATGAAGCGACACAGGGCCATCGACGCGACGCTCGAGCGCGCTCGGTCATACGGCTCCATCGCCCGCGACGCACTGGGTGTGTTCCGCGATTCGCCTGAGAAGGCCGCCCTTGATGACGTCATCACGTTCTGCATCAGCCGCGCGCATTGATTGGTTCTAGACGTGGCCGTCAGGGCGCTTGTCCAACAGCATGGTCACGAGAGCGTCGTCGGCTCGACCCACCACGACGGCTGGGCGCGCGCCAAGTCGCTCGCGGCCGACGTCGCGGCCTCGCCCGTAAGATAGAGACCGATGCACGTCGGCCCGCCGCCAGACAGCAGCGCCGAGACAATGCGTTTGCTTCCGCGCAGCGCCGCCATCACATCGTTGATTGCAGGCACTATGGTACAGGCCGCTGGCAGCAGGTCGTTCCGATGGCTTGCGACGAACTCGAAGATTTCGGCGCGGGTTCTAAACCTCATGGGCGGCACTGCGCCATGTTCCCCGATTGGGACTGGCGGCGCCTCGAGGCGGCGAAACACCTGCGCGGTCTTGTCGGGCGGTACCGGAACCATGGGGTTCACCAGCACGGCGGGAAGACTTGGGAAGTTCGGACTTGGCGTCAACTTGTCGCCGATACCCGTCATCCATGCCGCGCGATTTTCGTAGCAGACCGGCACGTCGGCGCCGATCGATTTGGCCAATCGGATCCAGTCGATGCGTTCCGCACGGCCAGGGTTCGCGCGGCGGAGCAGCCTCAGCGCGGCAGCCGCGTCAGCCGAGCCGCCGCCTATCCCGGCCGCAATAGGTAACCGCTTTTCGAGCGTGATGGCGCCAGTCGATAGAAACGGTTCGGCTTCGCGGGCTTTCAGCAGCGTCACGGCAATCAGGTTTTCGCCCGCGAGGCTCGGGCCGAACGGCCCGGTCACATGCACCGCCTCTGCCGCCGCGGTGTCGAGCGTCAGCGCGTCGCTGACATCGGCAAAGGCCACGAGGCTTCGAAGCTCATGGTAACCGTCACCCCGCTTGCCGATGACCTCGAGCGTCAGGTTGACCTTGGCGCGGGCGGTCTCGGTGAGGATCGGCATTCTAGAGCTTCGATGTTGGTGTCCTGCAAGGTGGCGGCGGGCCGGCCCGCGCTCCACCATGGGTGCGTTTCGACGTTACTGGAAGAAAGGAGCGTCCGGGGCGAGCTTGGTTTCGCGCTTGCGTTGCGGTGTGGGCCGCCCTGCTTCTTTCACTTTTTTCGGCGCCCGCGCGATCGGCTTGGCCGGCAATCCCTTGATGAGCTTCTTGGCCGTCCTTTCCGCGTCGTCCGCCTCAGGCTCGAGCGACAGCGACTGTTCCCACTGATAACGCGCTTCCCGCTCCCGTCCGACGCGCCATAGAGCATCTCCCAGGTGGTCGTTCAACACCGGGTCCTCCGGCCTCAACTCCACCGCGCGTTCGAGATAGCGCACCGCGTCCTTGTAGTTTTCGAGCTTGAAGTGCGCCCAGCCGAGGCTGTCGACGATGTAGCCATCCTCCGGCTTCAGCGACACGGCCTTTTCAATCAGGCTCAAGCCCTGCTTCAGGTTGCGACCCTGGTCGATCCAGGAGTACCCGAGGTAGTTGAGCACCAGCGGCTGGTCCGGATAAAGCTGTAGCGCCTTCAGTAGATCGGCTTCCGCCAGTGGCCATTTCTTCAACCGCTCGTAAGACGTGCCGCGGGCATAGAAGTAGGACCAGTGCCGCTTTTCGGGCTTGTCGATGAGGGCGATGGCGCGTGAATAGTAGTCCGTCGCTTCGAGGTATCTCTTCTTCGAGCGCATGATGTTGCCGAGCGCGTCCAGCGGCTTCAAATCCGAAGGATCGGCAGCCGCCACCTGCTCCAACATGGCCTTGGCCTCGTCGACCCGGTCGAGCGCGTTGAGGTTGAATGCCTTGCGGATATCGATCGCCGGCTGCAACGCGGAGCCGGGCGAGATCCGGTTGTAGACCGCGTTGGCGTCTTCGAACTTCCTTGTGGTTTCGTGGGCATTGGCAAGCGCCGCCAGCGCGAAGGGCTGGTCGGGCTGAAGGAACAGCGCCATCTGCAGATACAGTATGCCGATGCTGACGCCACCTTCGCCGGTCAGCGCTTCACCGAGACCGTAGAACACTTCCGCCAAACCCTCGGTCGGAGATTCGATCAGCAGCGGGATCTTGGCATTGCCATTCACCTTGTCGCGGAGTTCCCGTGCCAGCGGGTGGCCGTCGCCCTGCGACTTGTCGAGATGCTCCTTGATGATCGACTTGGCCATTTTCACGTCGCCCGCGTTCGCCGCGTGCTGCGTGAAGGCGAGCGCCGTCCTCAGTGTTCGCGGATCCTGCTTGAAGACCCGCTCATAGGATGTGCGCGCATCGGCGCGGCGGCTCGATAAGTCGGCGATCAGCGCCCGATGATAGCGCAGGTAGTACTGCGCCCATTCTGCCTGCTTGGGGATCTCGAGTAACGCAATCGCCTCGTCCGCATTGTTGCCGGCGAGTTTGGTCCAGGCGCGGGCGAGCGCGCTCGTCAGTTCCCCGATCGGTCCGTTTCCGGACGCGACGAGGTGCTCTTCCGCCTTGTCGAGTTGCCCGTTCTTGAAAGCCGCCAAGCCAAGGAAAAGGCGCGCCATGCGATGGGTGGGGCTCGACCGGGCAAGTTCGTCGGCGAGCACAATCGCGCGTGGCCAATTGGCCTCCGTGGATTCCATCAGAAAGGCCTGCTCCAGCAACACTTCGTTGCCCGGATCGCGCAACAGTGCGGCTTCGTAGTATCGGGCAGCAGCATCAGTGTCGTTCTGGACGCGCGCGAAGCGTCCGGCCAGATAGCTGCCGATCAGAGACTGCGAGATCTCGATCTGTTCCGAGGGCTTGTCTTGGGCCGTTCGGGCCAAGGCCGCGGTGACGGGCCAGACTGCCGCGCTCGATGTCATAGCAACGCCGGCCAGCGCCAGGCCTGCAAAGACGTGGGTAGCGCGGCGTCCAAAAGAAGCTCGCATTTCAGCTGGTCCCCAGGGCACAGGCCCCACTCTCGAAGGTTGAAGGCTCACAAGGAACGAACAAACGCGGCGATTTGGCGACTGACATCGCGCCGGCTTGCCGTCGAGACGCGTGGCGTTGCCGCTTCGCGCATGGCATTACCGGTCTTCGCGGCTTTACACCGTTGCAACATCGGTCCAGAGTCGCGCCGGGTCAAGTCTCTCCGACCGAAATTGGTTTCGCACGGTCGACTGGAACGACTGACGACTTGGGTGCTTGCGAGCGTTGCGAGTATCGATCATCGGCCGCAGTTGGGTGGGGCAGATTAAAGACTGCCGGCCTGCCGTCGTTCCGGCTGTGCGCCGGGGCTGCTGCCGATGCGATCCAGAGGTTCCTTTGCCGGACGACCAAGCGATGAACTGTGCACACCTTTTCGTGTATGGCACCCTGATGGCCTCGGCCCCGAGTGAGATGGGTCGTACCCATCGCCAGCTGCTGCAGCGATCGTCCACCCGTCTCGGGCCGGCGAGCGTACCGGGGGTCTTGCTCGATCTTGGCCACTATCCTGGACTGATTGTCGATCGACGGTGTGGAACATCGGTTCATGGCGAGATCCTGCGGCTCGAGAATCCCGTTAGCGTCATGAAATGGCTTGATGAATATGAGGGAATATCGGCCGATCCGACTACGGTTCCAGAGTACCGGCGGGCGCTCGAATGCGTCGATCTGGACAGCGGGGCGGTGTTGCAATCCTGGATTTACGTTTACGTCGGGAGTGTCGCTGGGCGGCCCGTGATCGCCAGTGGACGATGGGCGGGGCTCGCGTAGCGCGTCTCACGTTTGGTGTCCGGCCGTGGCTGACCTCTCGACCAAACGTCAGATGCGCGCCACGAGCGCCCTTCAGATCGCGACGTTCGCCGCCGAGTGCTCGGATTTGGGCGCGACGGGCCCCTAGGCTGTGCACTGAGTTGATCGCCACCGGTTTTCACGGCCGGTCGAAAAATCCGAGATTTCCGGGGGGTGCCATGATCCTTCGGCCAAACTGGCCCGTAACTCTTTCACATCGCCCTGCGCCCATACCGGCGCTGCGCACTAGAAACCACGCCGCTGCCGCCCAGTCGCGCCCCTGGCCAACGCTGGAGCCGCAGTTCGAGGACGCAAAAAATGAACACCGGGAAGGTACTTCACGTCGAAGTCGCACCACTTCAGAGCGGCCAGCGCGAGCGAACCGTCACGATATCAACTGGGACCAACGGGAGCGCTGCCACGAAGACGGTGGAGGTTGGATCCCTGCAAAAACTGATGCGGTTGTTGTCCGAGCCCAACGTCAAGCTGATGACCATGATCAAGACTGTCCGGCCCAAATCTGTGGCCGAACTCGCGCGGCTTTCGGGCCGACCCAAAGCCAGCTTGACCCAGACACTCCGCCGTCTTGAGCGGTTCGGATTGATCGCCTTCCGCCAAAGCTCGGGCCGCCGCAAGGCTCCAGAGGTCGTCTGCGATCAGGTCACACTCGATGTCATGATTTCGGATGCCCCTGCGACAGAACGGATCGACGGCAAGGCCGCGTGAACTGGCCGCCTGGACGAGCGCATCAGACATTTGGTCCACACTCGCGGCGCGGCTCGAAGCCAAACTCAGATGCAAAAGCTACACGAGAATCAAAAGCTTGCTCTTGTTCCCTATGGTTCCGACATTTGCTCTCGACGGTGCAGCTGAGGGAAGCAAATGTCGGAACCGGAACACTACCGTGGTGCGGTTTCGTCGAAGGCTGGAACCGACCGACCGAATAGACCGAGCCAAGCGACGAGTGCGGGGTGGTTCGTCCGCCATTTTCCGCCGTGTCGAAAGTCGAGGTACCCGAGCGCCGAGGCGAGGCTGATATCGCCATAGTCCGGCTGGCCGGACCACTTTGGCGGCTCAGCTTCCAAATGGGCGAGAGTTTGGTCGACCTTCGATTGTTGCCGGGCCGTCCAGGCCTCCGACCGCATGTCTTCTGGCCGAAACCTGTGCTCATAGACCAGCAAAACCGCCGCATCCATCAATCCACTGGCCAACGCTCCGCGCCGCAGCGTCACGAAGCGGGCCATGCCGCTCGCCGGGATCAGCCGTGGATCGGCCACGAGGCTGTCGAGGTACTCGCAGATCACGTGGCTGTCGTAGAGTTCGGTGCCGTCCGCGAGGATCAACACCGGAATCTTCTGCAGCGGGTTACGCGCCTTGAGCGCCGGGTTCGCAGGCTGGCTGGTGTCGATGTTTTCAACAGATATTTGTTCGAAAAGCCCCTTGAGCTTGGCCGTGATCTTCACTTTCCGCCCGAACGGCGAGGCGGGTGCCGACAGCAGTGTCATCATGAGTTGCGGGTCCGCTCGCAGAAGAACTTCGATCGGGCGAAGCCTAAAGCCAAGTCGCTTTCGATGGAAGCCTGTCGTTGTGATCGGACCTGGGTCCAGCGCTCCGCGCGACCCGAGGGATGCCGACCAAACCACCGCTCAATGCCCTCATTGCGCGGATCAGAACCCCGCGTTCCTGTCCGGCCAGCATCCCTCGGCCAGATCTAACGGGTGGCTGCCAAATCCGCCTCAACGGAATTGTCATAACACTTTCATTTTCAAATTCTGTGGACATCCCGACTGCCTGAATTGTCGACGATTTGCGCTGATTTCTCAGGGCGTCATTCCGCTTCGACGATGGCCTCGGCGGCCGCCGACTCGTAGGCTTCGCTGGCCGCGACCCACGTCTCTTCGGCCGCCGCCAGCCGCTTGGCCAGATGGCCCCGATCCATCACTGTCTTTTGCGCCGCAGCCGGGTCGCGCCCATAGAACGCGGCATCGGCGAGCTTGGTGTCGATGGCCGCAAGCTCGGCGGTTAGTTTTTCAACCGACTTCTCCGCCGCCTGTACGCTCTTGCGGAGTGGTGCCAACTCGGCCCGCCGCTCGGCCGCCAGCCGGCGCAATTCGGCGCGGGACGCGCGTGGGTCCCCGGACGCTTCGGCGTCGCGTGTGCTGCGCGCATTGCGGGGGCGTGAACCGCGCTGGGCCAGCAACTCGGCGCGATAGCTTTCCATGTCGCCGTCGTAGGGTTTCACGGTGCCTTCGCCGACGACCCAAAGCCGATCGGCAGTGGCATCGACCAAGTGCCGGTCGTGGCTGATCAGAATAACCGCGCCCTGGTAGTCGTTCAGCGCGTGGATCAGCGCCTCGCGACTGTCGACGTCCAGATGGTTGGTCGGCTCGTCGAGGATTAAGATATGCGGACCGTTGAATGCGGTCAGTGCCAACAGCAGCCGCGCCTTCTCGCCACCCGAGAGATTGCCGCACTTGGTATCGGCCTTGTCGGCACCAAACCCGAACGATCCGAGCCGCGTCCGGCGCTGTGCTTCCGTCGCGTCCGGCATCAGCTCGATGATATGGTCGAGGGGTGATTTCAGTGGACTGAGTTCGTCGAGTTGGTGCTGAGCGAAGTATCCGACCTCGACCTTGGCCATACCCCACACTTCGCCAGACGAGGGCTGCAAGCGCCCGCCGATCAGCTTGGCGAACGTGGATTTGCCGTTGCCGTTCTGGCCGAGCAGTGCGATGCGGTCGTCCTGGTCGATCCGGAGGCTGAGATTGGACAAGATATGCTGGCCAGGCGCATAGCCGACTGATGCGCCGTCGAGGCGCAAAAGTGGGCTCGCCAGCATCTTCTTCGGATCGGGCAGCGAGAATTCGCGCACGCGGTCCTCGACCTGATCTGCAATCGGCTTCATGCGCGCCAAGGCCTTGACCCGGCTCTGGGCCTGCTTGGCCTTGGTCGCCTTCGCCTTGAAGCGGTCGATGAAGGCCTGCAACCGCTTGCGCTCGTCGTCCTGGCGCTTCTTGAGCTTGGATTCGAGCCGTTGTTTCTCGCGCCGCGCCTCCTCGAAGTCATCGTATCCGCCAGCGTAGACCGTCAGCTTGCCCCGATCGAGATGCAGAATAGAACCGACCGCCCGGTTCAGAAGGTCGCGGTCATGGCTTACGATGAGCACCGTGTGAGGATACGATTTGAGGTAGCTCTCGAGCCACATCGTGCCCTCGAGATCAAGGTAGTTGGTTGGCTCGTCGAGAAGCAGCACGTCGGGCTCGAGGAACAGCACCGACGCCAGCGCCACGCGCATCCGCCAGCCACCTGAGAACGCGCGGCACGGCTTTGCCTGGGCGTCGGAATCGAATCCCAGGCCGGCCAGGATTTCGGCGGCGCGGGCGGGTGCGGAATGGGCACTGATGTCGGTCAGCCGGATCTGGATCTCGGCAATGCGGTGCGGGTCGGTTGCAGTCTCGGCTTCCGCAAGAAGCGCGTGCCGCTCGCTATCGGTCGACAGCACCCATTCGACGAGGCTCGCGTCTCCACCCGGAGCCTCTTGCGCGACATGGCCGATCCGCGCGCCCTTGGGCACGCTGACGCCGCCGTCGTCCTGTCCGATATCGCCGGTAATCAGCTTCAGAAGTGTGGTCTTGCCGGTGCCGTTGCGGCCGACCAGCCCGACTTTGTGCCCCGACGGGATCGCTGCCGAAGCTTGGTCGAGGATTAGGCGCCCCTCGATGCGATAGGTGAGTTCGTTGATGTGCAGCATGGGTCGACGGGATACCCCGCCGCGCCCGGACTGTCATCCTTTTCGCCGCCGTGTTGCCCCATGAACCTTATCGTCGGTCCCCAGGTCGGCGCTGTCGTGATGGCGGCAAAGCGGGGTCGCGCCGTCAAATCTCGACGCCGGCCTGTTTCAGCACCCACAGCATCGCGCCATAGCTTGCCGCCGTCATGGCCATCGATATCGCAAGGCTCGGCCAGAACCCCAGGCCCTGCCGCAAAAGTATCGGCAGCGCCAGGAACAGCACGAGCGAGGGGAGAACCAGCCAGAAAATTCCGCTGGCGAGGGCCGCGATACGTCCCGGATCCCGCGTGTCGGCATAGAGCCATACGAACGCCAGCAGCGACGTCAGCGGTAATGATGCGATCAGCGCGCCAAACAGGGTCGAACGCTTGGCAACTTCCGAAATGGCCACGACGAGCGCGGATGTGACCACGATCTTGAGGGCGTATTCGATCACGCTGGGTCCCCCTGGTCTTCGCCCCGTGCCTCGCAGCCGGCCGTATTGCGCGCCTGACGTTTGGCTTCGAGACCAGCCGCAAGAGGGCAAGCGTCAGATGCGCGACACTAGAGACGTCGTAGGTCAGCCTGCCACCACAGGCCGAAGCGTTTCGATCAGCAGGCGTTCCTGCGCGCCGCTGTCCTTGACCGCGATATGGGCGCCGAACCAGTCCTGGACCATTTTGCAGACGCGTTCGTGGCTGGTTCGGGCCAGCGCTCGCGGGTCAGCGAACAGTTGAAGGTCGGCCTGGCTCCAGCCGATCTTGGTCAGTTGCTCGGCCAGCGCATCATAGTCGGCCTTCTCGGGCGAAGCATGCTTGACCGGCGATTTCCGGCCGTCCGCGATCGCTTCGAACACGGCGGTCACCTGTGCCTGCAGGCCCGTCTCCGCACCCGGCTGCTGCAGAAGGTCGATAATCGCTGGGCTGGTCTCGCCTTGCGAGATGAAGCTGTAGCAGGTGGCTGTATTCTGGGCGCTTATTTTCTTCAGGTTGCCCAGGAACGCGCTGGCGATGGAGACCAGCTTCGGGGTCGAAGCGGCGAGCGCGTCGTTGGCGTGCTTGCGGCGGAGCGCGACGAGGGCTTCGAGCAGATGCTTGGTAATCGTTGCGTCCGGCTTCTTGTCCGCCTTGAGCTTTGTCGTTGCCAGCAGTTGCTCACCATACCATTCGGGGAAGCCGCGCTTGACGACGCTCCACAGGGGCGTCTTCTGGAACCGCGCATCGATGGCGTCCGCGGTCGCGCCCTCGGCGACAAAGGCTGGAATGGAAGCATCGACGTTGCGTGCCGAACCCGATCCTCCGGCTACGAAGCTCGAAACCACCTTCTTGACGGCTTCGCGGTTCGCGTACGTCAGCCATCCTCCGCCGGCCACCACCAAGAGGGCTGCGGCGATGGCTGCCATCCGGCCCAGGCTGTGTCGGCCTCTGCCGTCCGACTGGGCATCGTCCTGCGGGTAGCCTTGTTCGACCGATACGATCGATCGGCCACCGCTTGCCCGCACGCTCGACGGGTCACCAGTTTGGCCCTTGCCCTGCGTGTTGGGGGATTGCGTTTTGGGTTGAGATGAATGAGTAGCGCCATGTTGCACGGCTGGCTGAGGCTGCAAGCCGGGTTGGCCGCTGGCCGCCGGTCCATTGCCCCGTGCCGTTGGCGATTGCTGTGTATACCCGCCACCGGCCCCGCTCGGTTGTGAGCTGGCGTTGTGGTCGGACGCCGGTGTCGCTCCGGAACGCGATGCTTGCTCGGCTGGCGGGCTGCTCGCGGGGGGGTGTGGTTTTGCGCTGCCCGGGTGGGGCAATTGCGTGGCTGCCTGCCCGAGGGTGGGAAAGGCGACCACCGCCGGTAGCCAATCGGAAAAGCCGGGCCGCCACACCAGATCGGCGGGTTTCAGGTGCCCGCCCCGCATGAACAGGCCCATTTCCGCGTCGCTGAGCGGTCCGTACTGCTTGCCGTCGCGGGCGATGTACCACTGGATCTCAGGGGGCATGACGGTCATGGGCTCATCCAGTCCAAGCGCCGCTCGGCGGGTGCTTCACTCGTGTCTCCGGTCCCGCGTCGGCCGTTGTCTAGCCAGCCGAGGTTTGCCAATGCCCGGCTTGCGATCACTTGGTTCCGCGCCGCCCCGCAGGTCGACCGCACGGCGCAGTGTACATGCGACGCAAATCCGCTGCAGTCGCAAGCACTTTCCACGTCTCGCCCCGGCCCGTCAATCGCAACACGTCAATCGCAACACTGCCATCACACCACGGCGTCGCGACGGCGCGGTGCTCCAGCGGTGCTACAACCCGGATGTGTCGCGGGCGGATGCCCTGGTCACGTCACCGCCCAACACAAGGACCCAACAAACAGGCCGTTCCAAGGCGAATGACCCCCAAATGTCGCGGTCCGGCGAAAGCCCGGCGTTGCCTCTCCATCGTGCCGATCCGTTGTCCGCCTTGATGGCTCGAGGCACCACAGTTATAAGGCACGGAACTCCCGACCCTTTTCGATCAACCTAAAGATCAGCGAGACCACCGATGGCCATCGAGCGCACCTTCTCCATTATCAAGCCGGACGCCACGCGCCGCAACCTGACCGGCGGCATCAACGCGGTCATCGAGAAGGCGGGCCTCAGAATTGTCGCCCAAAAACGTGTGCGGTGGACCCGTGCCCAGGCCGAGAAATTCTACGAGGAGCATAAGGCGCGGCCGTTCTACGGCGAACTTTGCGACTTCATGACCTCGGCCCCCGTGGTGCTGCAGGTGCTCGAAGGCGAGAACGCGATCTCGGCCTACCGCGACGTCATGGGTGCAACCGATCCCAAGGAAGCCAAGGATGGCACCATCCGCAAGCTGTTCGCGGTATCCAAGGGCGAGAACTCGACGCATGGTTCCGACAGCGCCGCCGCCGCCGAGCGGGAAATCTCGATGAACTTCCGCTTGGATGAAATCGTCGGCTGACACTCTGGGAGATCCGTTCCTGGTGTGGCGCATCTGACGTCTGGTCCCCGCGCGCGGCTGGTCAGAGAACCAAACGTCAGATGCAAAAGCTGCACGAGAATCATAGATTTGCTCGTGTTCCGTATGGTTCGGAAATTTGCTCCGGACGGCGCTGCGACGGGACGTAATTGTCGGAACCGGAACGCGGGCGGTACAGGCGCGGGTCCGGTCGATCGACGAGGCTAACGGTTACCACTGCACGCGCTGCCAAGCGCTCGCAGACTGGCCTGACCTGGAAAGGCTGAGATGTCGCGCGTCCGCCTCTACGTAGCCACATCACTCGACGGCTTCATCGCGGACCGCGAGGGGTCCGTCGACTGGCTCGATCAACACAATCCGCGCGATTACGGCTTCGACGATTTCTTCGCCGAGGTCGGCGCCGTGATCATGGGGCGGCGCACCTACGAATTCGTCCGCGCCATCGGCGACCACTGGCCCTACTCCGGCAAGCGGGCATTCGTGATGTCATCTCGCACGCTGGTGGGCGTGCCGGACGGCGTACTCCCCAAGGCCGGTGGCATCGGGCCGGCCATCGAGGCCGCGCGAGCCGCGACGCGGAAGGACATCTGGATCGTTGGCGGTGCTGTGGCCATGCAATCGGCGCTCGACGCCGGCCGTGTCGATTTGATCGAGACATTTCTCGTGCCCGTGCTGCTCGGCCGAGGACTACCGCTGATTGCCGATCTCGCGCATCGCCAGACCCTGTCGTTCGAAGGTATCGAGACGTTCCAGGACGGGGTCGTGAAGCTCAGCTACGTGCCGCAGAAACCGCCACGTCCCGGCGTTTCAGGAGCCTGATCCGTGGGTGAAACCCCTGTTCCAGCTGCCACCGCGGAGGCCATTCGCAAGCGCCTCGAAAGTCTGGCCAAACCGGTCGGCAGCCTCGGCCGGCTCGAGCGGCTGGCGGCCCGGCTCGCAGAAACGCAGTCGACCCTGGCGCCGGTCAGCCGGCCGCGCCACATGCTGCTGTTCGCCGGTGATCACGGCGTGGTCGAGGCCGGCGTCGGGATCTGGCCGTCCGAGGTCACGGCCGCCATGATTGCGCTGATCGGGTCGGGCCGCGCATCGAGTTCGGCGCTGGCTCGCGCCTCTGGAACGACGCTCGGGCTGATCGATGTCGGTTCGCGGGTGCTGCCTGCTCCGGAACACGCTGCCGGGCACATCGGCCAGGGCACACGCAATCTCGCGCGCGAACCCGCCATGACGCCTGAGGAATTTCACGCCGCGTGGGATGTCGGGGCCGCCACCGTGCGGCGTGTGGCGGCGGCCGGTTGCCGGGTCCTCGGTCTCGGCGAGATGGGCATCGGCAACACCACATCGGCCGCCTGTTTGACCGCATTGGTGACTGGGTGCTCGGCTGAGCAGGCGACAGGTCCGGGAGCCGGCGCGACCGCAGCGACGCTCGACAGAAAAAGACGTGTCGTGGCGGACGCCGTGGCACGCGCCCGCGCCCTCTGGCCGCTCGACCAGGTAGCCGCTCTCGCCAGCGTGTCCGGCTTCGAGATCGCAGCCATGGCCGGCGCCATCGCCAGAGCCCGCCAGTTGGGCCTTACGGTGATCCTCGACGGCTACGTCACCGGTGCTGCGGCACTCACGGCTTTCGTGCTCGACCCCTGTTCCATGGGCACGGCCATCGCCGCCCACCGCAGCGCCGAGCCCGGACACGCGCTCGCCCTCGCCCATCTCGGCCTCGAACCCTATCTCGAATGGGACCTCCGGCTGGGCGAAGGCACCGGCGCGCTCCTTCTGATGCCGCTTCTCGACGCAGCCGCCGCTCTGTTGACCGAGGTTGCGACGCTGGCAGAGGTCACCGGCCGATGATTGAAGACGTTTCCGCGCCAGTCCATCCCGCGGCCTGGCATGACCGGCCCTGGCCGCGGGCGCTGTTCACGGCGATCCAATTCTTGACCCGGCTCCCTGTGCCCGGCGGCCAGACCCGCGATCTGACCACGTTCCCTGAGGACATCCGGCGCGGGCTCGTCTTTTTCCCGCTGATCGGCGCGCTCGTCGGCGGCCTGACCGCACTTGCGTTGGTGCTGCTCGAGATCGCACTGCCGTGGCCCGTCGCCGTGATCGCGGCACTTGCCGTCGAAGCCCGTTTGACCGGGGCATTCCACGAGGATGCGGTCGCCGACTTCTGCGATGCCTTGGGCGGCGGCTGGACCCGCGAGCAGGTTCTCGAAATCATGAAGGACAGCCGTGTCGGCAGCTACGGTGCACTCGGCCTTGGGCTTGGGGTGGCGCTGAGGGCGAGCGCACTCGTCGCGCTATCAAGCCTCTTGCAGGCTGTCGTTGTGCTGGTCGTGGCGGGTGCGATCGGGCGTCTCGTCATCCTGTTCGTGATGGCGCTGGTGCCGCCTATCGCTGGCCGTGAAGGGTTGTCCAAGGACGTCGGCCAGCAGGCCGGATGGGGCACGGTCCTCGCGGGACTGGCGCTGGTTTCGCCGGTGCTGATACTTGGTGCCGCCGTCGACCCTGGGGCGATGATCGGTGCAACGGTCGTCCTCGCCGTGTTTCTCGCCTGGTATCGCGCGATGCTGCTCAGGCGGTTGGGTGGGGTCACCGGAGATTGCCTCGGGTTCTCCGCCTACGCCGGCATCGTGGTGACGACCCTTGCCTTCGCGCGTAATACTTGACCCTGACGGTTGCCACATGGCCGTTGCCCATCTCGTCCGCCACACCGCCGTCGCTGCCCGCTGGCTCTCCCGCTGCTATGGCCGGTCCGATGTGGCATTGAGCGTTGAGGGTATCGCAGCTGCCCGGCGACGGGCGCACGAGCTTGCGGCCCTGGACGTCGAAGCCGTCGTCACATCGCCGTTGCGTCGCGCGCGCGTCCTGGCCGGCCGCATTGCACTGCTCAAGTCCTTGCCGCTCGTCATCGAGCCTCGGCTCGCCGAGTGCGACTTCGGTAGTTGGGAAGGCCGGGCCTGGGCCGATATCTGGCGCGAGACCGGGAATGCCATGGACGGCATGATCCACGCACCCGATACGTTTCGTCCGGGTGGCGGCGAGACGACGCGCGAGATGGCCCGCCGCGCCTACGACTGGCTCGATGGCCTCGACCGCAAGGCAAATGTCATCGCCGTCTGCCACGGCGGGCCTATCGCCGCCATTCGTGGCCGGCTGGACGGTGCCCCCGTCACCGAGTGGCTGGCGTTGATCCCGGCGTACGGCATGGCGACGACGATCGAACTGTGAACGCATTGCCGGCTGGAACCCAAGCGTGGCGGCAGTCGTCCTCGGGAAGGGTCTCGATCGCGAGGCATGGCGTCGACGGAATTATCTTCCGAGCACACACAAGGAGTATGCCTAGAGATCCGTATCTATGGTATTTTCGTTCTAGGCTCCAATCGGGTGGTCTGTTTGCCACGCACCCCCCGATGATCCTTCGCGCCGGACCAGTTGCGCTGGTCCGGCGCATTTTTCGTGCCGGTCGGGTTTGGCACATTGGAGTTCCCCCCAAGTCGCGGATATTGAAGTGCAGGGCGCCCCTGGGCGTCAGCGTCACGGTGGCGTTGATGCCGGCGACTGCATCGACACGCTGTTGACACGCAGTGAAAGTTTAATCGGCGCATAGCTGAACCATCGATCTGGGTGTTTAGATGTGGGCGAACCGTGCGGCCGTTCTACTCGCAATCGTGGTCTTGGGCTGGCCGTTCTCGGTCAGTGCCCAGCAGTCCCACGGTTCGTTCCTCAGCAAGTTACAGATCGAGCCAATCCCTGGGACCGAGCGCGATTTCCAGCTGCTGTCAGACTTCGCCTATCGCGACCCGCAGGACCGGATGTGGACCGCACCGAAAGGCGCGATCGTCGACGGTGCGTCGATCCCGCGCGCGTTCCGGCTGTTGTTCGGCGGACCTTGGGACGGCCGATACAAGGAAGCGTCTGTCATCCACGATCATTTCTGCAAAACGAAAAGCCGTCCCTGGCAGGACGTCCATCGATCATTCTACTCCGCCATGCGCGCCAACGGCGTCGATGAAACCAAAGCGAAGCTCATGTTCGCCGCCGTGTATCGGTTCGGCCCGCGCTGGACAGGCGAGAACGAGAGTTTCAAAGTGTGCAGCCGGGAGCTGGCTGAACAGCGCGCAGTGTCATTCGAAGACACCCTGGCGATGTGCAACGATCCCCGATCCGGACGCGGACGATTGGTTTGGATGCCGGAAGAGAGTGATGCGGATTGGGCCTCGCTGGTAACGGCCACGAACGGAGGCGCAGCGCTCGCGGACATTGAGACGCTCGTTACGCGCCAGCTCGATGCCGAGCCGGAAGCCAAGCAGTTGCGTGCGCGTCGACTGATCGATTGAACAAGAGGGTGGCCGATGGACACCGAGACACGAGGTTCCCGTTTCAGATGTCAGTTGGCCGTAGCCCTTGCGGCTGCTGTAGCCGTGGCGAATCCTGCTGCGATTGCTGCCCAGAGTCTGTCGCCGCAGCGACAGGAATTCAAGCAGATGATGGCAGCGAGCATGAAGGCACCAGCCAGCCGGCAGCGTGTCACGCTCGGACCGATGAAAGATGGTCGAACCATCATCGGTCGCTTCCAGTACATCGAAAATCATAAAGGCGTGGGCGTGCTGAAGCAGCGCGACGGCTCGTTCTGCGTGAATTTCGACCGTCGCACAGCCGCGTTGGCGGGACTCGCCGTCGACGCCAGCATTCACTGTCAGCAGCTGGGTCGTTGCGATCGACTGTCCGACTATGTGAAGTCGCTGATCGAAGCGCGGACGTCCGTAGCCGATCTGGCCCTGTTCGAGGAGTTCGAACCGTCCGTCGGTCCCGCCTTGTCGCGCTGGGCGCGAACGCCCGACTATGCGCGTGCCTGGATCGCGGGTTTCGGCAGTTTCGTGGTCGCAACTCAGTTGCACGAAATTGGCCACGTCGCTCTCGGTCACGAGTCTGCGGCAGAAGGTGCTGCAGGTGAAGCACAGGAGGCTGAGGCGGATGGCTTCTCCAAGTACGTGACCGAGCTTGCAGGCGTGTCTGGAGCCGCCGGTTCGGCCATCCTGCTCGACAGTCTCGTTGCAGCACGTCAGGTCGTTACGACCACAGGTCGCCGGGATCAACGAGTGCAGCCGTCGGATGAACGTGGATTGCCCACACCGTCAGGTTTTCGGGTGTGCCGCGTCGAGGCAGTGGTTCTCGGCTTGCAGGCATGGTTCGATCGATATCACCCCGGCTATGGCAACCGAAGCCGTCTTCCAGCGCGTGCCACGGCCGCCCCCCTCGGTAGCGACTTCGACTTCACGCGCGGGCTGACGGCGATCGTCGGCGGCACACCGTCATGCGAAGCCTATGCGACGGCATTCCGGTTCGGTGTCGACAAGGCGATGGCGCTCGTCGACGTCCAAACCAAACTCAATTCCGAGAACGATGTTGGAAAGACCTGCAAGGACGAGTGATCACTGGGTGACCGCAAGCGAGCTTCGCAACGACGCGGCCTGAAATCACCCCAACTCGTGGATCTTGAAGTGCAGCCCGCCCTTGGGCGTCAGCGTCACGGTGGCGTTGATGCCGGCCGGGTTCGGGCCGACGTACTCTGGACGGAAGCGGCGCAGCAAGAGCGAGAGTGCGAGTGTGTTCTCGACCTGGCTCATGGCGCCGCCGATGCACGAGCGTTTGCCGCCGCCGAACGGCAGATACGAATATTTGACTTGCTTCTTCGCCGCACCCGCCATCCAGCGCTCGGGCCGGAACGCCTCGGGCTCGTCCCAGAACTTCGGATTATGATGCGCGCCATAGGCGAACAGCACCACGCGATCGCCCGGTTTGATCTCTTTGCCGGCGATCACGTCCGGCTTTGACGCAACTCGGATCAAGCCCCAGATCGGCGGGTAGAGCCGCATGGTTTCCTGCACCACGGCACGGGTGTACGCGAGCGCCGAATAATCCGCCGCCGTTGGTTCGCGATCCCCATACACCTCCTGGCCCTCGCGCCGGATGCGCTCGGCAGCCTCCGGATTGCGTGACGTCTCATAGAGCGCCCAGGCAAGCGTGAGCGCCGTGGTCTCGGTGCCGGCCCAGAGATATTGCTTCAATTCGTCGATCGCCTGCGCCTGGTCGAACTCCGGCACGTCGGGGTCGGCCACCACCGCCTCGATCATTTTCAGAAGTGTGCGCTCGCGGTCTTCGCGCGGGTCGGCTGCGAACACCTGTGGCGGTACGCCGGCCCAGATCTCCATGGCCTTGGCGGCGTCTTCCTCGGTGATCTCGAATTCCTCGCCGGCCACCTTCTTCAAGCGGATCGACTTGTGGTTCATCACGTCGGTGTACGTTTTGACGCACTTGAACACGAAGTGCGGGTTGAACGGCATGTCGCGGTCGAACAATGCCTTGCAGATCATGTCGGCGGCCAGTGTCCAGGTCTGTTCGACCATCTCGAACGTCTCGCCGGATTTGGCCAGATTGTCCCACAGTGCCATCTTGGTTTTGATCGCCGCGAGAAAGTACGGCACATATTCGACGAACATGTCGGGGTGGAACGCCGGCTGTTGCGGCATCCGGATTTTCTGCCAGAGCGCGCCGTCGTTGGTGATCATCGACTTGCCGAAAATCGGCTTCAGCCCATCAAAATACTTGATGTAGTCGTCGGCCTTGGTCACCAGCACGTACTTGAAGTCGTCGGGCTCGGTCAGCAGCACCACGCGCTGGTTGGCCATGTTGACCGTTATCACGGGGCCGTAGCGCTCCGCCATCTGCATCAGGATGCGCATCGGGTTCTCGTGGTCGCCCTTGTGCAGGGCGGTCAACTTGAACCAAATGCTGTTTTCGTCGCCCAATCCGGCCGCGTGCGGAGCAGCAACCGTGTCGATGGCATTCATGGCGCAAGGCCCCCGCTGCGCCCGGCAGGCGCGTTACATTTCGGCTCTCGGCTGCTGGGCTCGTCGGCAAATCCTGTACGCGGCACACTATTGCCGCTGAGACCCTTGTCGCTCTTAGACATTCGAGCCTCGACTAACACCCGCGCGCGAGCCGTGTCCAATCACGCGCGTTGTCGCATTTCGACTTTCGAGTGAACTGCGATCACTCGGCCCTTGTCATGTAACCACAGCCCTTAGGCTTGGCGAGAACAGCGCCTGCTCTTGGTTAAAGCTATCTGAAATCAATACTTTATCGTCTGAAACCTGAGCCAGGCCCGATGCGATCAGCGCCAGCGCATGAGGGTAGAGATGGTGCTCTGCGGCAAGAACGCGCTGGCCCAGCGTTTGCGCCGTGTCGCCCGCGAGCACCGGCACCGCCGCCTGCGCCACGATCGGCCCGGTATCCATTTCCAGCCGGACAAAATGCACGGTGCAGCCGTGGATCTTCACGCCTTCATCCAGCGCCCGCTGGTGCGTGTCGAGTCCGGGGAACGACGGCAGCAGCGAGGGGTGGATGTTGAGCTGACGGTTGCGCCAGCGGTCGACGAAACCGCCGGTCAACATGCGCATGAATCCGGCGCTGCAAATAAGTTCTGTCCCGTGGTCCATGAGCGCCGTGTGGAGCTTGGCCTCGAACGCGGCGCGGGTGGCGTAGGCCTTGTGATCGATGGCAATTGCCGGCAAGCCCATTGCGGCCGCCCAGGCAAGGCCTTCGGCTTCGGGCCGGTTCGAGATCACGGCGACGATCTCGGCCGGATAGCCCGGTGTCCGCGCTGCCTCCACGAGTTTCATCATGTTGGAGCCGCGGCCCGAGATCAGGATTGCCGTGCGCTTCTTGGGTGTGGTCATGACGATGGAACATCGAGCCCGAGCCGCCCGCGATACGCTGCGGCCCATGCTTGGCCCTTGCCCTTGGCGTTGGTGCGCTCGCCGCCCCCGGACGTGATCGCGCCGATCATCACGGGCTGTTCGCCCGCCGCCCGCAAAGCGGCCAGAACCGCCTCGCCGCGGGCCGCGTCAGCCACCACGATCATGCCGACGCCGCAGTTGAACGTGCGCAGCATCTCCGCGTCGTCGAGCCGCCCGGTCCGCTTGAGCCAGCCGAACACCGGCGGCACGTCGATGGCATCGAGATCGATGCGGGCCGCGACCGGATCCGGCAGAACGCGCGGCAGGTTCTCCGAGATGCCGCCGCCGGTGATGTGCGACAGCGCCTTGATGGCACCTGCCGGCCCGCCGCCGCCGGTCGCCTTGATCGCCGCGAGCACCGGCTTCACATAAATCCGCGTCGGCTCGAGCAGGGCCGCCCCCACCGTCCGGCCCTTGTCCCACGGGCACGCGTGGCTCCAATCGAGGTTTTCCTCCGCGACCAGCCGCCGGACCAGTGAATAACCGTTCGAATGCACGCCCGACGACGGCAGCCCGATCAGCACGTCGCCGGGCACGATGTCGCCTCGCGGCAGGATTTGGCCGCGCTCCACCGCACCCACGGCAAATCCCGCCAGGTCGTAGTCGCCGGCCTGATACATGCCCGGCATTTCGGCCGTTTCACCGCCGATGAGGGCGGCGCCCGCCATCCTGCAGCCATCGGCGATACCCTTGATGACATCCTGAGCGACGCTTACGTCGAGCCGGCCGGTCGCAAAATAATCGAGAAAAAACAATGGCTCCGCGCCCTGCACCACCAGGTCGTTGACGCACATGGCGACCAGATCGATGCCGATCGTCGCGTGGCGGCCGCTCTCGATCGCGATCTTGAGCTTGGTGCCGACGCCGTCGTTGGCGGCCACCAGCACCGGATCGCGATAGCCCGCAGCCTTGAGGTCGAACAAGCCGCCGAATCCACCCAGATCGGCATCGGCGCCTGGCCGTCGCGTCGCCTTCACCATCGGCTTGATGGCATCGACCAGCGCGTTGCCGGCATCGATGTCAACGCCGGATTCCCGATACGTGATGGGCGGTTTGCCGCCGGTGCCGCCTGTGGACATGCTGCCTCGGGTTGATAGGAGTACACGCCGGGTTGGAATAGGCTTTCAACGCAGCGGTGCGTGGTGAAAACCCCACTTCCGCCCCAAATGGCGCCAGAGTGGTGGAGAGGATGCGGCGTCCTATCAGCTTGGTGCGTGCGCGGCAATCGGCCAACACCTCGGGCCGGTCGGGAGGGGTTCCGTTTTTTTGCGACAACAGGTGGCCGCGCGTTGCGGGAAATCGGAGAACTGGGGTGACGATCGTGTTTGAAGCGAAGTCCATGCTGGCGCGAGCCGCTGCGTTGGCCGCGATGGTCCTGACGCAGTCCGGCGCGGCATTGGCCGTCCCTGCCTCCGACAAGGCATTCACGGTCGCCAACTATCCCGTCGAAGCCCGGGCGCAAGATGCGGTTACCGCCAAGGACCGCGCCATGACCGACGGCCAGCAGGCCGCCTTCCGCTCGCTCTTGAAGAGGATCGTGCCCGTCACCGCCTACGATAGCCTGAAGCGATTGAAGTCCATCAAGGCGGCGGATCTCATCGACGGCGTGTCGATCCGGTCCGAGCGCAACTCATCGACCGAATACCTGGCAAGCCTTGATTTCACGTTCCAGCCCGATGGTGTGCGCACCATTCTCCGCCGCGAGGGCGTGCCATTCATCGACACCCAGGCGCCCGAGGCCCTGCTGATCCCCGTCGTGCGCGAGGGGGCGGGTGCCGCCGGTGCAGCCGTCACTTGGACCGAGGCTTGGCAGAACCTCGATGTCGTGCACACGCTCACGCCGCTCAAGCTTGAGAAGCTCAAGCCGGAAATTCATTCAGATACCCTGAGATCGCTGACTGATGGAACGGGCGCCGCCGAGCGCATCCTGAATGGCGAATACAAGGCCGGCCTCATCGTCGCCGCCGTCGCCGATATCGATGTCCCTGGCAAGCGCCTCCACGTCACGCTCGCGGGCCGGGATGCGGTCGGACCGATCAACTGGAAGCGCAGCTACCGGTTGGCGTCGGGCGAGCAGGCCTATGCGCTCGAACTTGCAGCCGTGGTCGGCCTCGGTGTACTCGAAGGCCGATGGAAAGCAGTCCAGGCGGCGCGCGCGGCGGCATCGAGGCGATCACCGGGCCGGGTGCTCAGGTGCAACTTCTGGTCGAGTTCACAAGCATCGGGCAGTGGAACGAGATCCGCGGCCAGCTGCTCCAAACCCAGGGCATCGAAGAGGTCCGCATTGATAGTGTTTCTCCGCGCAGTGCGGACGTGTCGTTACGCTACCCCGGCGGGGCGCCGCGGCTTGCCGATGCCTTGGCCGCCAGAGGCATGGCGCTTCGCGACGAAAGCGGAACCTGGATTCTCCGCTCTCGGTTCTAGTTTTATTGTTTAATAATAATGTCTTATTGGGTATGGGTTCGACGGGAGCACTGACTGCTGTATTTTTTTCGAGCACATTGTGACCCGATCCGGCCTATGACTTCGCCGAATGCCGGACCTGTGTCGCAACAATCACCGGCGATTGAGTCAAAGGGCCTAGCTTGAGCATCCCCAACCTCATCACGCTCGGCCGGGTCATCCTGGTGCCTGTCGTGTTCTGGTTTCTCCTCACCAACCAGATGACGGCCGCGTTCATCGTGTTCGTGATCGCCGGTGTCTCGGACGCCGTCGACGGCTATCTGGCCAAGACCTACGGCTGGGAAACGGAGCTCGGCGCCTACCTCGATCCGCTCGCCGACAAGCTTCTGATCGTCTGTATTTTCGTCGCTCTCGGGGTCCGCGGCGAGTTGCCGTCGTGGTTGGTGATTGCCGTGGTCTCGCGCGACGTCCTGATTGTCATGGGCATCGTGCTGTCATGGCTGCTCGGCAATCCGGTCGCGATCAAGCCGCTGGCCTTGAGCAAGGCCAACACCGTTGCCCAGATTTCGCTGGCGGCGATCGTACTGGCCGACGAAGCCTTCGGGTTCGGGCTCGCGGCCGTCCGACTGGCGTTGGTCTGGTTGACGGCGGTTCTGACGCTCGGCTCCCTGGCCGCCTATCTCGACGCCTGGCTTCGTCACATGTCGAGCGACGAGTCGGCCGGGGATCACGGGGTGCGTGCCGGATTGCCGGGTGTAACAGCGGTTGGACGTGATCCAACTGGACGCGACGCCGATTTGAGTTCAAGCGTTACCCTGGATAAAGACCGCGCCGATGACCGGCTCGAGAATCGGCCACACTGAACACTGGTCGTCCACACCGAGTACGGGTAGCCCTGTTCAGCACTTGCTCGGGTTGGTATTGCCTAAAGGTCACCGACGTAACGTGGGGATTGGCAATGCGCGTCGAACGGCAGATGCTCTTTTGGTTGTCGGCCCTTGTCGCCGCGCTCGTGTTGATCGGCTTGCTGCGCGACATCCTGCTGCCCTTCGTCGCCGGAATCATTCTGGCCTATTTTCTCAATCCGGCTGCAGATTGGCTCGAGCGACGCGGCCTGCCTCGCACTTGGGCCTCGATCGTGATCGTCGCCCTCGGCGCCATCGCACTGGTCACGATTCTCGTCTTGCTCGTTCCGCTCTTGCTGTCCCAGGCTCAGCAGTTCGCGCTCGCCTTGCCGAGTGAACTGGATCGCATCCGCGGACTCGTCGAATCCTGGGCACGTGACCGGCTCGGCCCCCGTTTTCCTGAGTTCGAGGAGGGGCTCGCACGCGCCTCCAAATCAGCTGCCGAGAACTGGGCCAGCTTCGCCGGCTGGGTAGCAAGTTCCATCTGGAGCCGCAGCCTCGCACTGTTCAACTTCCTGTCGCTGATGCTGATTACGCCCTTGGTCGTGTTCTATCTGCTGGTCGATTGGCACCCGATGCTCGGCAAGCTCGACGGCTGGTTGCCGCGCGAGCATGCGCCGGCCATCCGCCGCCTCGCCACGGAGATCAACGACGCGGTCTCCGCGTTCATTCGCGGTCAGGGCCTCGTCTGCGTGATTCTCGGCATGTTCTATGCCGTGTCCCTCACTGCCATCGGCCTCCGCTATGGCTTGTTGATCGGCATTGCCACCGGCGCCCTGAGCTTTGTGCCGTTTGCCGGCTGGGCGCTCGGGCTCATGACCGCCACTGCGCTTGCCGTCGTGCAGTTCTGGCCGGAAACCGTACCGATCCTCATCGTGGTGGGAATCTTTCTCGTGGGCCAAGGACTCGACGCGGCGTTCTTGTCACCGCAGGTCGTCGGCTCGAAGATCGGGCTGCACCCGGTGTGGCTGATCTTTGCGCTGTTCGTGTTCAGCTATCTGTTCGGGTTCGTCGGCATGCTGGTCGCGGTGCCGGTCGCAGCCGCCGTCGGCGTGCTTGTTCGCCATGCGCTGCATCTTTATCTGAAAAGTAGCGTCTACCACGGCGGGGGCCAGCGTGACCCAGCGTGACGGAGCGCGCGACGGCCAGGACGATGGCCAGGGCGACGGCGAGGGCGACGGCGAGGGTATCGGCCACGGCGGGGCTTACCAGCCATGAACGGCGCCCCAGCTCAGCTCGTGTTCGACCTTCCGCACCGGGCGGCCCTGGGGCACGAGGATTTTCTCGTGAGCCAGTCGAATGCCGCCGCCGTCGATCTTGTCGACCGCTGGCCGGATTGGCCCCACTGGGCTGCCCTCGTCGTCGGACCGGAGGGGTCCGGCAAAAGCCATCTGGCCCAAGTCTGGCGGCTCAAATCAGGTGCCGGGATCGCTTCAGGCGCCATGCTTTCGGAGGCCGAAGTCGCGCGCTTGTCCGATGCGCGTGCATTGGTCGTCGAGGACATCGAGCGCGGCATCGCCGACGAGCGCACGCTCTTCCACCTGCTCAATCTGGCGCGCGAGCACCGGCTCTCGATCCTGTTGACGTCGCGGGCCGCGCCGGGCGAACTCGATATCGCACTGCCTGATTTGCGGTCCCGGCTCCGTGCGTCGCCGGTCGCCACCATCGCGCTGCCCGACGAGGCGCTGCTGAAATCCGTCCTCGTCAAGCTGTTCGCCGACCGCCAGCTTGCCGTCGAGCCGCACGTGATCGGGCATTTGGCGCTGCATATGGAGCGGTCGATGCGAGCCGCCATCGGCATCGTGGCGGAAGCGGATCGCCTGGCGCTCGCCCGGCAGCGGCGGGTGACGAGAGCCATCGCCGCCGAGGCGCTCCAAGCCTACCGACAGGGGGACGGCGATCGGGGTTGACGATGGATATCGCCACATCTTTGCGGGTTGGCGGGCCGTTTCGCCGGCCCACCGATTTTGCTTAAACGGAGACCGAAATTGTCTATGGAGATTGACGAATGACCACGACCGGAACGAAGGGCAAGGGTCGAGAAAAGACTGTTTCAAAATCGGTGCAGCCCATGCCACCCGAGGGCCCGGCGCGTTTCTACAATCGCGAGTTGTCGTGGCTGCAGTTCAATCGCCGCGTCCTCGAGGAAGCGCAGAACAAGAGCCACCCGCTGCTCGAGCGCCTCAGGTTCCTGTCGATCTCGGCGTCGAACCTCGACGAGTTCTACATGGTGCGCGCGGCCGGTGTGTATGGGCAGGTTCGCGCCGGGGTCGCAATACCTTCGCAGGACGGTCTCACACCGTCGCAGCAGCTGGCTGAGATCAACCGTTTCGTCGGCGGTCTGGTCTATGACAAGCAAGCCTGCTGGACCGCGCTCACCGCCGAGATGGCGGCGGTCGGCATCCAGATCGTCGATGGCGACACGCTCCGCAAGGAAGAGCACGTCTGGCTCGAAACGATGTTCATGACCCACATCTTCCCGATCCTGACGCCGATCGCGGTCGATCCCGCCCATCCGTTCCCGTTCATTCTCAACAAGGGCCTGACGATGGCCGTCGAGATGCAACGGCAAAGCGACGGCAAGGTGATGAACGGGCTGATCCCGATCCCCGGTCAAATGGAGCGGTTCATCCGCCTGCGCGTCGGCGAAACCAGTACCCAGGAGATCCGCTTCATCCAGCTCGAAACGGTCATCGGCCTGTTCCTCGGCGAACTGTTTTCCGGCGTCACCATCCGCAGTCGCGGCGCCTTCCGCGTGCTCCGCGACAGTGATATCGAGCTTCAGGAAGAAGCCGAGGATCTGGTCCGGTCGTTCGAGACGCAATTGAAGCGCCGCCGCCGTGGCAATGTGATCCGGCTCGAGATCGAGGGCCGCATGCCGGAGCGGCTGCAGAAGTTTGTTGTCGACGAGCTCGAGGTCGAGGAGCACTCGGTGTTCGTCAAGGACGGTCTTCTGGCGCTCGCAGACACCACCCAGCTGATCGTTTCCGACCGCCCGGAGTTGCTGTTCAAGCCGTTCAACATACGCTTCCCCGAGCGCATCCGCGAATTCAACGGGGATTGTTTCGCAGCCATTCGCAAGAAGGATATCCTCGTCCATCACCCCTACGAGAGTTTCGACGTCGTCGTTCAGTACCTGCGCCAGGCCGTCGCCGACCCCAACGTCATGGCAATCAAGTGGACGCTCTACCGAACTCGTCCCGAGACAGCCCGATCATCCAGGCGCTGAAAGAGGCGGTGGAGGCCGGTAAGTCGGTCACGGCCGTCGTCGAACTCAAGGCCCGCTTCGACGAGGCCGCCAACATCCGCTGGGCGCGCGATCTCGAAAGCGCGGGCGTGCACGTGGTCTACGGCTTCATCGAACTGAAGACCCACGCCAAGCTCGGGCTCATCGTTCGCCGTGAGGGCACCGATCTCGCCACCTATTGCCACATCGGTACCGGCAACTATCACCCGCAGACCGCGCGCATCTACACCGACCTGTCACTGTTCACCAACGATCCGGCCATCGCCCGCGACGTCACCCGAATCCTGAATTTCGTCACCGGGTATGGCGAGCCTGCCGAACTCGAAACGATGGCGGCTAGCCCGCGCGGCATCCGCGAGCGCATTCTGTCGCACATCCGTGACGAGATCGCCCATGTGAAGGCCGGGCGGCCCGGCGCAATCTGGATGAAAATGAATGCCCTCGTCGATCAACAGATCATCACCGCTCTCTACGAGGCGAGCGAGGCCGGCGTCGAAATCGACCTCGTCGTGCGCGGCATCTGCTGCCTCAGGCCAGGCATCCCCGGCCTCTCGTCCAACATCCGCGTCAAGAGCATCATCGGGCGGTTCCTTGAACACGCACGGGTCTACTGTTTTGGCTGTGGTGAGGGGTTGCCGTCGCCCAAGGCTGCCGTGTACATCAGCTCCGCGGACATGATGCCCCGCAACCTCGACCGCCGCGTCGAGGCCATGGTCCCGATCCGGAACGTCACCGTGCACGAGCAGGTTCTCAATCAAATCATGGGTGGCAACCTCAAGGACAACCAGCAGAGCTGGCGCATCCTTGCAGATGGCTCGTCGGAGCGCATTCTGCCTGATGCAGACGAAGAAGTTTTCAACGCCCACCAGTACTTCATGACCAACCCCAGCCTGTCGGGACGCGGCCGATCGCTCAAAGAGCATTTCCCGCCGCGGTTCAGCTTGCCCCACAAAGACTGATTTGAAAGAGGTGCGCGGTGGGTTTGATTTCTGAACTACTGGGCGAGCGGGGCCGCGCGTCGGCCCTCGAGCCTCTCGGTGTCATCGACATCGGATCGAATTCGGTCCGGCTCGTCGTCTACGAGGGTGCGGTGCGGGCGCCGACGCCGCTGTTCAACGAGAAAGTCCTGTGCGGGCTCGGCCGGTCGGTTGCGACCACCGGCCGGCTCGACGATGGCGCAGTCGAGCGCGCGGTTGCCGCCTTGGCCCGCTTCCGTGCCATCGCACGCGTGCTCCACGTCAAGAATCTGCGCGCCATTGCCACCGCGGCGGTGCGCGAGGCGTCGAACGGCCGTGAATTCATACAGCGCGGAGAAAAGGCGGCCGGAACCAGGATCGAGATCCTTTCGGGCGAGAAGGAGGCCGAATTCGCCGCTCAAGGCATCATGATGGGCTTCATCGACGCCAACGGCATCGCCGGCGATCTTGGTGGCGGCAGTCTCGAACTGATCGATATCTCGAACGACACGCTGAATGATGCCGGCACGCTTCCATTGGGCGGGCTGCGGCTCATCGATACGACCGGCGACCGCATTGAAAAGGCGCTCGAAGTCACCGACGAGGCACTGTCGCGCTTGTCATGGATCGGCAAGGGCAAGGGCCGCTCCTTCTATGCCGTCGGTGGCACCTGGCGGTCGCTCGCCAAGCTGCTCATGGTGCAGACCGATTACCCGCTGCGCGTCATGCACGGCTACACGGTTCCAACCCGCGACGTCATCGCTTTTTCCGAAATGCTGCGGCGGACCAAAAAACTGTCGGGTGTGCGCGGCATCGAGGAGATTTCCAGGCAGCGGCGCGAAACGCTTCCTTTCGGAGCCTTGGTGATGGAGCGGTTGCTCAGGAAGCTCGAACCATCGGAAGTCGTGTTCTCCGTCTTTGGTATCCGCGAAGGGCTGGTGTTCGGCCTGCTACCCCCACACGAGCGGCGCAAGGACCCGCTCATATGCTTCTGCGAAGACTATGCGCGACTGCGGTCGCGTTCGGTCGAACACGCTTTCGAACTGGCCAAGTGGACGGATGCGCTGTTCCAGGAACCGGGTCCCCTCGAGACACCGGACGAGCGCCGCCTCCGCCACGCCGCCTGCCTCATCTCCGACATCGGCTGGCGTGCTCACCCCGACTATCGCGGCGAGCAGAGCCTCAATGTCGTCGCCCACTCCGCGCTCGGTGGCATCGATCATGCGGGCCGCATCTACCTCGCGCTGGCGATCTACTTCCGTCATTCCGGCCCCGAAGACGAGAAGAGCCAGAACCTTTCTGCCAAGCTTACGGCGACCGTATCCCGCCGTGCGCTGAAACGCGCCCGCATTCTGGGGGCTGCCATTCGTGCGGCCCATATGTTGTCGATTGGCCAGCCCGGCATCATCGACGAGATACCGGTTTCCTACGAGGGCGGTTCGCTTGTGCTGAGCATTCCCAAGGCCTACGCCAGCCTCGATGGCGAGCGGCTGCGCCGCAGGTTCGAGACGCTCGCCGGGCAGGTTGGTTTTGCGCCCGAAATCCGCATTGGAAGCTGATCCAAGCCCGCCTGACTGCAGCCGCCGACCTGCGGCCCTGTCGGCGACGGCGCATCCCCCGGAAACAGCCGCACTGCATCCGGGTTGGGCGTTGGCACGCCACAATTGCCGTCGATTGGTGCTAGAGTTCCGTCGCCGACACTTGCTTCGCTCCGCCGCACGGTCCGGAGCAAATGGCGGGCCCATAAGCAACTCGAGCAACTTTATGATTGTCGTGTAGCTTTAGCATCCGATGTTTGGTTCAGAGGTCGGCGCTAAGCGAGGGCCAAACGTCAGACGCTCTACACGAGATTGCGGTTCGCAACGCCAACCCAGAGAGCCTTCGCCATCCATGGCCGACGATCCATACACCGTGCTCGGGGTTGCCAAGGATGCGTCCGACGACGAGATCCGCCGCACGTTCCGCAAGCTCGCCAAGCAATCGCACCCTGACCTCCATCCGGGCAATGCCGCGGCATCGGAGCGCTTCAAAAAGTTCACGGCCGCCTACGAAATCGTCGGTGATCCCGAGCGCCGCAAAGCCTTCGACCGTGGCGAAATCGACGCCGCCGGCGAGGCCAGGCGCAACTTTCATCATGCCTATCCGGGTGGCGGGCAGCGCGGACCCGGCTCCCGCTCCGAGGAATTCGGCTTCAGCGACATCTTCTCCGACCTCTTCAACGACGGGCGCGGCTCGGCACGCACCGGCGGCCGCGCGCCGTTTGCACGCCGTGGACAAGATGTGCGCTACACGCTCGAGGTCGATTTTCTGGAAGCAGCTCGAGGCACCAAGAAGCGGGTCACTATGCCTGAGGGTGGTGTCCTCGACCTGGGTGTCCCCGCGGGTGTCGCCGACGGCCAAGTGTTGCGCTTGCGTGGAAAGGGGGGCGCGGGCGCCAACGGCGGCGAGACGGGCGACGCGCTGGTCGAGGTCAAAGTTCGGCCGCATCCAGATTTCAAGCGCGCCGGGTTCGATGTGCAGTGCGATGCGCCGGTTACGCTCGACGAAGCTGTACTCGGCGCCAAGATCGAGGTTCAGACGGTAGACGGGCGGGTGGCGCTCACCATCCCCAAGGGCACGAGTTCAGGCCGCGTCTTCCGGCTGAAGGGCAAGGGCATTCACAATCCGGCGACAGGCCAAGGCGGCGACCTCTTGGTCACCATCCGCATCGTGCTGCCCGAGGTCATCGACGAGACGCTGTCGTACTTCTTCACGGAGTGGCGGGAAAAGCACCGCTACGATCCGGGCCGAAAGTAGCGCTGTAAGCCCATAGGGCTCACTTGGCTGCCGGCGCACTCCCTGAAGCGGGAGGTGCCGTTACTGGTGCGGCCGGTGCCTCACCGTCACCCTCGCCCGCAGAGAACGCCGCCGTCATCGCGGACTTGCAGCCGGCACTCAGTTTGGCATCGTTCTGCCTCAGACACTGCATCGGGCGAGCGCCTTCCTTGGCGGCATCCTCGGTCTTGCAAAGTGTAGCGAGGTCGTCCTTGCAGGCGGCGCGCACCTTCTCGCGAACCTCACGCAGGGCCGCTACCGCGCTTTTGCATGCGGAGGAGAGCTGAGCCGCATTCTCGCGCAGGCATTTGGCGCGCCAGCCCTGTGTCTTCTCGGCACTGGCGCACAACTTGTCGACGTCGTCGCGACAGGCTTCGAGCGGCCCCCCTTTGCCCTTGGCGGCCGGCGCCGCTGCGGCTGGCGCGGCCGGAGCCGCCGCGGGCGGCGTCTGGGCCAAACCCACGTTCGCTGTGACCGAAAAAGCCGACACAGCGAGTGCGGACATGGCCAGAACCAAACGAAGTCTCATGATCGGTACCTCTTTTTCTAGTGAGCGGCCTTGGCCGCAACCGGGGTCTCAGCCGTGTGGTCTATGACCCTGATCTGTCCGCTTCGAGGCCAGCTTCGAACGTGGCGATCGCACACGCGCACGTCGCCTCGCCTAGCCCCGCTTCGCCGGGATCGCCATGACCTCGCCGCCGCTCAACGTCAGCGCCAGCTCGCCACGCTTTAGTCGCTGTGCGTCCTCGCCGAACAGTTGCCGGCGCCAACCTCGCATCGCTGGCACATCGGGCTCGGTCTCCGACGCGAGCCGTTCGAGCTCGGACGTGTCGGCGATCATCCGCGGGGCTACGCGATGGCGCGCGGCCGCCGACTTCAACAACACCTTCAACAGCTCGACCGTTGCGTTGGCTTCGGCCGTCATTTGGTTGCCGTGATTGATCGGCGGCACCGTTTTCGGATCACGCTCGAGCCCCCGCTTCACCGCTTCCACGATGTCGCGCGCCCGTGCCGATCGTGCGAAGCCCTCGCTCAACGTGCGCAGTTCGCCCAGTTGCTCCGTGCTCGACGGCATCTGATTGGAGAGATCGTAGAGCGCCTCGTCCCGAAGAATGCGCCCGCGCGGCACGTTCTGCGCCTGCGCCAGCCGCTCCCGCCAGGCGGCCAGCTCCATCAGGACCGCCAGCGATTTGCGGTTCTTCGCCCTCAGTTTCAGGCGCTGCCAGGCATCGTCGGGATGGGTCTCGTAGGTGTTGGGATCGGTCAGCTCGGCCATGTCCTCGTCGAGCCAGGCGGCGCGGCCGGATTTTTCGAGCTCCGCCTTCAGGAACTCGTAGATCTTGCACAAGTGGGTTACGTCACCCAAAGCATAGACGAGTTGTTTTTCGCTCAGCGGCCGTCGGCTCCAATCGGTGAAGCGCGACGACTTGTCCAGGTCCTCACCCGTTACTTTCTTGACCAGGTTGACGTAGCTCACGCTCTCGCCGAAGCCGCAAACCATGGCCGCGACCTGCGTGTCGAATACCGGCGCCGGCATGATGCCGGCTTCCGTATAGACGATCTCGATATCCTGGCGGGCGGCGTGGAACACCTTCACCGCGCGCGTGTCGCCCATCAGCGCCCAGAACGGCGCGAGGTCGATGCCCTTGGCCATCGGGTCGACGATGGCCTCCGCCGTCGGTCCGGCCAGTTGCACCAGGCACAGCTGCGGCCAGAACGTCTGCTCACGCATGAACTCCGTGTCGACAGCCACGTAAGGCGAGGCCGCGAACTCGCGGCAGGCCATTTCGAGTTCTTGTGTCGAAGTTATGACGCGCATAGAACTGGGGGTATAACGAATAGGCTCAGACTTGCAACTCGCCAATTGATTTGGCTGTGCGTCAGTTCGAAAAAACGGGATTTCGATCTGTTCGTGCGCCTTGGCCGCGTCTCTGCGATGCCGAGCGCACGACGGGGGGCGGCATGATCGCTCTTGCGCCGTCCAATTGGTCAGCCGTATTCCTTGCCGCCCAGTCGTTGTTCCGGCCCGTCCCGATGCCTTGACATTCAAGGGGCCACATGCGCTTTTCCGCGTTCATTCCAACAGTTCTGGACGAGGATCGGCCATGGCCGCGGCGACATTGCATCGATACCGCTCGCACACCTGCGGAGACTTGCGAAAAACCCATGCGGGCGAGACCGTTCGCCTCTCCGGCTGGGTGCACCGCGTGCGCGATCTGGGTGGCGTGCTGTTCATCGATTTGCGCGACCACTATGGGATCACTCAGATCGTCGCCAATCCGACGTCGCCCGCCTTCAAGACCGCCGAGCGTTTGCGATCGGAATGGGTAGTGCGCGTCGACGGCGTGGTGGCAAAGCGGCCGCTCAGCACCAACAAGGACAAGCAGGGTGAAACGACGGACAACTTGAGCCTCGCCACCGGCGAGATCGAGTTGACCGTGTCCGAGATCGAGGTTCTTTCGGAAGCGAAAGAGCTGCCGATCCCCGTCTTCGGCGAGCCGGATTACCCCGAGGATCTGCGCCTCACCTACCGCTTCCTCGATCTCCGCCGCGAGACCCTGCACGAACATCATGACGCGGCTTGCGGTCATTTCCTCCATGCGCCGCCGCATGAACGAGGCCGGGTTCTTCGAGTTCTCGACACCCATCCTCACAGCCTCCTCGCCCGAGGGCGCGCGCGACTTCCTGGTGCCGTCGCGCATCCATCCCGGCAAGTTCTACGCCCTCCCTCAGGCGCCGCAGCAGTACAAGCAGCTGTTGATGGTCTCGGGTTTCGACCGCTATTTCCAGATCGCGCCCTGCTTCCGCGACGAGGACCCGCGCGCCGACCGTCTGCCCGGCGAGTTCTACCAGCTCGACCTCGAGATGAGCTTCGTCGAGCAGGAGGACATCTTCCAGACCATGGAGCCGGTCATCACCGGCATCTTCGAGGAGTTCGCTGACGGCAAAGGTGTGACCAAGGGCTGGCCGCGCATCCCCTACGACGAGGCCATCGCCAAATACGGCTCCGACAAACCCGACCTCCGCAACCCCATTGTCATGCAGGACGTGACCGAGCACTTCCGGGACTCCGGCTTCAAGGTGTTCGCCGGCATGATCGCCAAGGACCCCAAGGTGCGCGTGTGGGCCATCCCCGCGCCGACCGGCGGCAGCCGCGCCTTCTGCGACCGCATGAACAGCTGGGCTCAGGGCGAGGGCCAGCCGGGTCTCGGCTACGTGTTCTGGCGTGAGGAGGAAGGCGCGGCAGGTGCCGGCCCGGTCGCCAAGAATATCGGTGCCGAACGCGCATCCGCCATCCAGAAGCAGCTCGACCTCGAGACCGGCGACGCCTGTTTCTTCACCGCCGGCGACCCCGCGAAGTTCTACAAGTTCGCGGGCCTCGCGCGTGACAGGGTCGGCCACGAATTGAAGCTCGTGAAGGAAGACCAGTACGCGCTCGCCTGGATCGTCGATTTCCCGTTCTACGAGTGGAACGAGGACGACAAGAAGATCGACTTCTCCCACAACCCGTTCTCGATGCCGAAGGGCGGCCGCGAGGCGCTCGAAGCCGCCGAGAAGGACGGCCGCGACGCGCTGTTGTCTCTCAAGGCCAACCAATACGACATCGTCTGCAACGGCTTCGAGATCGCGTCGGGCTCGGTGCGCAACCACCGCCCCGAGACCATGGTCAAGGCGTTCGAGATCACCGGCCTCACCCAGGCCGACGTGGAGGCGCGCTTCGGCGGCATGTACCGCGCGTTCCAGTACGGCGCGCCGCCGCACGGCGGCATGGCGGCCGGCGTCGATCGCGTGGTGATGCTCATCGTGGGCGCGAAGAACCTGCGCGAGATCTCGCTGTTCCCCATGAACCAGCAGGCCAACGACCTGTTGATGGGCGCCCCCTCCGAGGTCGGCATCAAGCAACTGCGCGAACTCTCCGTCCGGATCGTCACGCCGGAGGCGGGCAAGTAACAACCCCTGCCGGAGGCGGGCAAAAACGAGCGCGCCGAGGAATAAGGCGTGATCTGATCCCTCTGGCCGTGAGGCGCGGCGCTACCAGCGCCGTGCCCGATGGTCAGAAGGACTTCTTGTAGGTCAACGTGCCGGTGTAGCCCTGCTGGCCCTGGAAGCCGACCACGCCCGAACCGGAGACGATGAACGCGGCATCTCCCGGCAGCGGCTTGATCAACTGGCCCGATACAAAGCCGAATGTGCTGTCCGGCCGCGGTGCCGTGACGAAGCCGAGATTGTTCGACGTCGGGCCCAACTGTATCGTCAGATTGGCGTCCTCGAGGTCGTGCTCGACCGAGACGCGCAGTGATCCACGCCAAGCCAGTGCGTCATCAGGCACATAGGTCGTGGTGACGCTGCCGGAGAGGCGTGTCACGAAGAATTCCTGGTCGCCGAAGGCGAGGCTTGCCGCGCCGGCGCTTTCCGTGAAGCCGTTGATCTTGACGCGTTCGTGGGTGATGGACGCGGCCGGATTGACGACCCAGTTCCCGAACCGGCCCAGAATGCCCGTGCCGATGCGCGCCGACACATAATAGCCGTCCGAGCTTGCCGAGTAGGACTCCCGCGCAGGCCCGAGAGCGAACGATCGCTCGACGTCGTAGAGGTCGATGTAGCCGGCTGCGCCCGATGCGTTGATGTAGAAACCGGGCGTCAAGGCAAGCGTGCCGTAGACCGCGCCGATGTACAGCCGGCTGTCGAAGCCGCCGCGATCACCCGCGAACTCGAGCTGTCCATGGTCGAGGCTGACGCCTGCACCGACGAGCGCGTTAGGGGCGACAATGATGTCGGAGCCGGCCTTGATGACCTCGGTGTAGGCCGTAATGCCAGGCCGCACCTGCTCTGCGCTGGCCTCGTAATAGCCGCCTTCGATGGAGCCGAACTTCTCGACGTGACCGACCGGCCGCCGCCCGCTCTTGCCATCCTCGTCGGTGTGGCCGAATGCGGTCGGGTTCAAGCGGCTCTCGAGCCCGATCGCCTGCTGGCGCACGGCGGACAGCGCAGCCACGGCAATGGTGCCCGTCTGCGCACCCGCCTGCAGACCGGCGAAGCCCGCCTGACCGAACAGCGCCTGCGCGGCAGCGGTCGGGTGTACGCCATCGGCGAATACGCGCAGTTCGCTGTCGGGCGATGCGTTGATCCCCTGGATGCAAAACAGGCTGCCCGACGGATTGGCGCAGGCAGGAACAGTCGCCGCGTTCGGCGCCGTGAAGCCGTAGCGGGCGGGGTCGCCCTGGATGGCGGCCAAAAGTTTGCCCGAGTCGACGACCACTGCAGAACGACCTCTAAGGCCGGCCAGCAATTCCGCATTGAACGTATTGGTGAGCGCCGTCAACGTTGCTCCGCCGTCGGCTTGGCTGCGGCCGAACGGCGTGGTGCCGATGTCGGGCACCGTGACAACGATGATGTTCTTGGCGCCGGCCGCACTCAGGCGATCGATCTGAGCGACGAGCTGGTTGGCCGCCGTCTGGAGGTTCGCCGTGGCGACCGCGGGGGGCAGGCCGAAGCCAAGTCCGCCCAACTGTGTGAAGACGTCGTTGGAGCCGAGCCAGACGGCGATGAGATCGCTGCCGCTGAAGGTCGGGCTGTCGGCCAGCAGACGATCGATCTGGGTCGTGCCGGGCAGCGTCGTGAAGCCGAGCGCCGGTGTCAGCCCGCCGATCACGCCGGGCTGGTCGTTGACGCGCGCTCCGCCCTCGGCGTAGTTGCCGCCGTTGACGTTGACCGTCGGAATGCCTAACGCCGGAACACCCTGCAGCACGTCCGGCCCCTGCGGCGGCAGCCCGAGCGCGGCGGCCAAGTGCTGCGACCATACCAGCGACGAGCCATTCAGCGCATTCGTCGTGAACCGGTAGGGGATACCGTTCGGCAGGCCGCTGACCACCGGCACGCCTTGGCTGTAGGCGCCGGCATCGCTCAAACTGTCGCCTATGACGAAGAAGCGGTCGATGCGGAATTCTTCGGCGCGAACCAACCCGCCTGACAATGCCAGCGCACATGCCGCCAGCGTGAACGACGTCCTCATTGACGATTCCCCCCGGACTCGAAACTTTGTTCGATTAGTGCGATAACTGTCATGCATCGGTCATCTTAGCGTCAAGGCACTTTTGCCTGTGAAACGGCTCGAAAACAGCGCAATAGTTGCAACTGTATCTCGTGCGCCACGTTCATTTCGGCAAACATCATCGTCATCCGGCTGCATCATCGGTCTGCCCGGGCGAGGCGGATCGGCGCGAGTGTCCGCAGGGCGATTCTCCGCCGCGTCATTTTTCGCCGCGGCGCTTGTCCAGAAAGTTGCGGAGATTGGAAAGAATCGGCAGCACCGCGGTCAGCGGCCCCCGTCCGACCGCCTCTTCTATCGCGGCGAGATCTTGCGCGATGGCTTCGATTGATTGATCGCGCGCCTCGCGCCCTGCCGCCGTGATGGCGATCCGCTTCGACCGTCCGTCGTCGGGGTCCGGCTTGGACGAAACGAAGCCTTTGGATTCAAGCCGTTGCAATGTACTGGTCATCGTCGCCTTCGTCACCTGTATGGCATCGGCGAGTTCGACCGGGGTACGCTCGCAGCCGAGCCTTACGAAGTGATTGAGCACGATGAATTGCGGCAGCGTCAGATCATGCGGCATCGCCCGTTCGAACAGTGTGGTGCCGAGTTGATCGATGATCCCGATCTCGTTCATGATGCGGAAGGCGATCGGGTCTGACATCAGGCTCCCAGGATTTTGCTCCGTAGCGGCCACCGCGGCGTCCGGCCCGGAAGACTACCATATCCGAGTCGCGCCAGCATCTGGACCCGTTGCCCCGGTCGCGCGCCGAGTGCTCCGGTGATCTTGCGATAGGCAGGCTCCATCTCCTTGAATTCCTGCAGAGCCTGGCTGATCGGGTGGAATCCTAGGCCCTTCCGCGCCGCATCGAGGTTCATGCGGACAAAGGTCTGTCCCACGGCCAGTTGGTCGGTGCGGGCGTTCCCCTCCGTCGTAATCCAGGCGTAGGCCATCCCGGTCGCCATGATCGGGCGGTAGCGCGATATGGACCCGTTGTGCGCCGCCGTTCCCGGCCGGGCGCTTTGTTCGCGGGAGAACTGGCCGGCCAGCGCCATTGCTTCGAGAATCGGGCCGCCGATCGAAACACCATCGGGGTTCGCTTCGATCTCGGACCGCCCGATGCGCATCAGATCGACGGTTTCCTGCCACGTTCGCGCCGTGTTCAATTCGATCATCCAGGCATCCCAGGTCACCGTGCGCAGTGTCTCGACCAGAGCGGCATCGGCGGTCGTCGCAATCCGTGCCGCGGACGAACTGAGCGAGACCAGCGATGCCAGGATGCGATCCTCGACCGGGCGCGTCGTGTCGAATGGTTGCTTGCTCGATCGCCGGACGGGAATGTAGCCGAACAGCGGATCGGCCGTCGTCGACGGATTGGCTACGAAGCGCAGTCTTGCGATCGGCCGCCGATCCAGCCGTTCAGCCGGCAGGCCGTCCGGAAAAGCAGATATGTCCATCTTGAAACCGCGCTCGGCCGCCGCGATGCGGGCCAGTTCGAGGAAGCAGCCGAAGCCGATCAGGATCTGCCGGTCGAACGGGTCGGTTTCGGGCAGGCGCCGCTCGAGGTCGCAGAAAATCAAGGCCTCATCCACGCCCACGAGCTTGATCAGCCACGGCTGCCGGTTATGCGGGTTGGGCGCCAGGATCGCATGGCGAAAGGCATCGAGCCGGACATCGGCTGGGGGCGGGTCCTCGATTGCCGCCCACGGTGCCAGTGCCCGTTCCGGCGTCCGCGTAACGGCAAACAGCCCGCCGGCGCCGACCAGTGCCAACCCAGTTCCGCCAATGGCGCGAACGACCGTGCGTCGCGAAAGACCCATCATGACCTCCATGTGATACGCTATCTAACTATTTAGTTAGATAGCGTACTTGTCAAGGCGAGTTCCTGAATTCGGGCGGGCAAACGTTCACTTATCCAAAGTCCGTCAACCCAAATGTCGCGTGTCGACGGCACCCGGGATGCAAGGGCTTTGACGAAGTTCTGTCGGCTTACGTTTTGGGTGCCGTCCACACATGACGAGGCGTGTCCGGTTCAGTTGCGAACGGCCGTGGTTTCAGCGATGATTTTGCTGTCAATTTTCACTCCGTAACCCGAGGGCGACACGGTTTCCCTTCCCCTTGGGGAGAGCATGCCGAAGGCGCGCTTTCAGCACGACGTGAGGGGGTCTTCTCATTTCCCGAGGGTCCGCCAAGTCCCCCCTCACCCGGCGCGGAACTTGATTATGTGCTTTGTTTCGACTGGTTCGGCCGCGCCGACCTCTCCCGTCGCGTCGGAGACGCGCTTACAGCGCGATGGGGAGAGGCGAGTTCTCGCTTTTCTG
>PEQZ01000009.1 GCA_002928395.1 Hyphomicrobium sp. | reverse complement strand
TAGGACGAGGCGAAACAGTTCGTTTCGCGGATGTGATGGGGGCCGGACTTCGAGCGCGAGGGCAACTCGCTTTTTTCGGCGCGGCATTGCTGTTCGCCTTTTTCTTATGGCTGCAACTCGCACTGCTGTTGCTGATGTTGTCGTTGGAACGTCCGGCCTACCGCCACCTGACGAAATCATTCAGCTGGTCTTGTTCACCCCCCGCGTGCTCGGAATGGTCGTAGTGGGCACCCTGGTTGGTGGCGTAATTGCTGTTTCCATCTTTGCGATCTCGGTTGTTTCGGTGCCGATGCTCCTCGTATCACGCGTGGACGCGGCATCTGCTGCTCGCGCCAGTCTCGCGGCTGTCGTGAAGAACCCGAAACCATTGGTGTTGTGGGCGGCATTGATCGTGGCAATCGTCGCCCTCGGCTTTGCGATGTTGCTCGTGGGACTGGTGATCGCGATCCCGCTGATAGGTCACGCGACGTGGCACGCTTACGCGGCCATCTACGGTACTCCGGATTGATGTGAAACAAGGCGCCGACGTTGCAATCAGACATTCAGGTGGAGTTCGCCCAGGTTCCGCAATGGTACCCGCCGATCGCGCGCTCGCATCTGTCAGGGCTGTCGAAATGCAAAGCCCGACATTTTGCAACGATCCGAGCAACAAGGAGTCCGTTCCCAATGACGCTCCAACGCATCCGCATCGAGCTCGCGCGCGACCACGAATTTCCGTCCCGCAGCCGCGACCGTGGCTATGATTTCGTCGCGCCGCTGGACGCAGACGGCTACATCGATGCTGCGGAATGGCGAAAAGAGTGCGCGCGCTGCTGTACTCGGCGCTTTTGGCCAGGGATGGCCGATGAGGTCGGCCACTTGGTCCACAAGCCTGGCGGTGCGCGGGCCAGGATTTCGGCGACATCGAACAACTCGTCGAGATCAAGAACGCGCAGCAATCCGGCACGCCGGAACGCGGCGTCGTAGGCGGCATCGGAGCCGGCGAGGTGGTCGAGGAGATCGCCGAAGTCGACTTCCACTATGTCGCCGAGCGAGATCACATGCGAGAAACCGATGTTGCGGTTTGCGGCCCAGTCGATCAATCCATTCATGATCGCGCCGGACTGGGACACCAGGGCGAGTGCCCCCGGAGCGGCGGCGCGGTGTGCGAAACTGGCATTGATGCCCAGGCTCGTGATCTGCAGGCCGAGACAGTTCGGCCCCAGAATGCGCAAGCAATGGGGGCGGGCCGCCTCCAGCACCGCCTTCTTCTGCACGGCATCGAGCCCGGCCGAAATAATGACAGCGGCGCGCGTGCCACCTGCTCCAATCTCGCGCACCAGAGCGGGGATGGTCGCGGGCGGCGTCGCGATAATCGCGAGTTCGGGTACTGTCGGCAATTCGCGTGTCGAGCGAACGCCCGCGCGACCTTCGATCGATCCAGCCTTGGGATCGACCAAGTCGATCCTGCCACCGAAGCCACCCTGGAAAAGGTTGCGGGCGACTGTCAGACCGATCGAGCCAGGGCGTGCACTAGCCCCGATCAGCACAACGGAACGCGGGTTCAGCAGTGCGTCGAGGTTGCGAACGGTCATGTCGATGCCTCTGCTGTGCCGCGCCCGTGGCTTCTAGTTGGTCCCGTATCGTAAATTCTTGAAGAGAGCTAAATGCCGGCACCCAAACAGCATTCCTGTGAACGCATGGCCGTCGACCGTCGTTTGACGACACTACGCGATCAGCGTACCAGTCGGGTATTCTCATGAGCACCAAGGACGATGCAGGAACGGCGCGACATGGCAGAGCCTGCACAAGTGCCAATCGAACCTTCTGCCGGGCCGGAAATGCTCACCGCGATCCTGCAGACGGCGGTTGGCGCCATCATAACGATCGACGAGCATGGGATTATCCAGATTGCCAACCCGGCCTGTGTCCGGATGTTCGGTTATAGCCTAGAGGAGCTGAACGGCCACAACGTCAGCAAGCTGATGCCGGCGCCACATGGCGCCCGCCACGACGCGTATGTGCGACGCCACGTCGAGACGGGTGAAAGGCGGATCATCGGTATCGGCCGTGAATTGGAGGGATTGCGCAAGGACGGCTCTACCTTCTGGATGCACTTGTCGGTCAGCGCATTCATGGTCGAAGGGCGAAGCTACTTCGCCGGCACCATTATTGATCTCGATGAACGCAAGCGCCGCGAGGCGCTTATGGCCTCCGTGTTCGATCATATTCCCGACGGCCTTCTGATCACCGACCTCGATCGCCGGGTCCTGGAGTGCAACTCCGCATTTCAGCGCATTTTTGGTTATGTGCCGACAGAAATCCATGGTCGGTCGGCGCGCGTGCTGTTCAGCGAGGACTCTGGTTTCGATCGCATCGCAACGGCCGAAGAGCGGCTTCTCGAGAGTGCCGTCGACAGCCATGCGCCATTCGAACTCGAGCTTGTCCGCAAGAATGGCGAGGTCTTCCCAAGCTTGACGGTCTTGGCTGCCGTCCGAGATCCGATAGGTCGTGCGATCGCCATGGTCGCAATCATCCGGGATGTCACCCATGAACGCGCACAGGCGGCGGCGCTCAGCAAGGCCCAGCGCCTCGAGGCCTATGGCCAACTCACGGGAGGCATTGCGCACGACTTCAACAATCTTTTGACCATCATCTTCGGCAACCAGGAATTGCTCGGGATGCGGCTCAAGGACGAGCGCGACCGGATACTTCTGAAGCGGGCTCAGGACGCGGCCGAGATGGGGGCGCGGTTGACGGCCCGGCTATCGACATTCGCACGCCGCCGCAAACTGGAGCCCGTCGTCGTAAATCTCAACGATCTGGTGCTCGGCATGGCCGAACTGCTCCGGCGCACGCTGGGCGAACCGATTCAGATGTCGTCGGTCTTGGCTTCGTCACTTTGGTCTACGAAGGCTGATCCCAGCGAGATCGAGAATGCCATTCTCAACTTGGCGATCAACGCACGGGATGCCATGCCGCGCGGCGGCAAGCTGATCATCGAGACCAGCAATGTCTCCGGGGTCGAATTTAAACGCGAAGTCCCGAGCGACCTTCCCCCCGGAGACTACGTTTGCGTCGCTGTCGCCGACACCGGAAGTGGGATGTCAAAGGACATTCTCGCGCGCGCATTCGAGCCGTTCTTCACGACCAAGGAACCCGGCCGCGGCACCGGCCTGGGATTGAGCACAATCTACGGTTTTGCCAAGCAGTCGGGTGGCTGCGCAACCATCTACAGCGAAGTTGGTCGCGGGACCGTCGTCAATATCTATCTTCCGCGGGCAGACCGGGCGCCGTCAGCTACGATGCCACCATCCAGCGCACCAGAAACCCTGAGAGCCAGTGGCAGAACGATCCTCGTCGTCGAGGATAATCCCGAGGTGCGCGAGGTCACAATTGCCCGTCTCAACGAGCTAGGATTTGTGGTGACTGCCGCAGAAAGCGGCCCGGCGGCCGTTGCCCTTCTAGAGGCCGGCACCACGTTCGACCTCGTATTCAGCGATGTCGTCATGGCCGGCGGGATGTCGGGTTTCGATGTGGCGAAGTGGATTGGAGAGAATAAGCCTGGTCTCAAGGTTCTCCTCACGTCGGGCTTCGTGACCGAGTTTGCGAAACGAGGTCATATGCCCCAAGCAAGCCTCAAGGTGCTCCAGAAACCGTACGGTCGTGCCGAACTGGCGGCGGCACTGCGCGACGTGCTCGACGGCTGATCAAACAAGTCAATGCTTGCGGACCGATTCGGAAAACGCATACCCGACACCGCGCACGGTCTTGATGAGCCGTGGTTCGTCGCAGTCACGTTCGATCTTTTTGCGGAGCCGCGCGATAAGGCTGTCTATCGATCGGTCGAGCGGCGACCAGTCATGCCCCTTCAACAGATCCATGATGTCGTCGCGCGAAAGCACCCGGGCCGGGCGCTGAACAAAGATCTCCAACAAGTTGAACTCGGCGGTCGTGAGTTGGACGTTACCGTTCGGATCACGCCGCAGTTCTCTCCGATCAATGTCGAGTATCCAGCCGTCGAAGGCGAACGTCGCACTCGATGCTGATGATAATTCCTTGTCCGCTTGCCGCGTGCCACTGCTCACCGCGTTGGTTTCGTATCTCCGCAGCACGGCGCGCACGCGTGCCAACACCTCGCGCAGATGGAACGGCTTGGTAATGTAGTCGTCAGCGCCCAGCTCCAACCCAACGACCCGGTCGATCGTGTCGCTCTTGCCAGAGATCATGACGATCGGCACGTTCCGGTCCGCCCGGATCTCGCGCGCAAGTGCCAGCCCGTCCTCGCCGCCAAGATTGAGATCGAGCGTGACGAGGTCGACAGTGCTCGATGCGAAAGTTCGTCTGAGTTCTGCGCCATCGCGGGCTTCGAGAACATGGAACCCCTCCAGCTCCAGACATTCGCGCAACAGAAGTCTGACGTCCGGATCGTCATCAACGACCAGGATCGTCGGGTTCTTGGGTCCAGACGGAGTTTTCACACTCACAACCTCGGTCGCTTTGGACGCACCCTCAAGACCGCGCATCGCTTCTGACACACACTGGCACAAATCCTCACAATCGCGCCATACGTCTGCGTCCTGAGCCGGTTCCACTTGCCATCGAAGTTGACCGACGACAAGGCGAGGATTGGTAACATGCTGATAAGTGGTTATTCCGAGAGCACCTCATTCAACCCCTCCTACCGGCAATCAGAACAATCGCTCAATGGCCAGGATCGCCTTTCCGCACTGTTCAGCGGCACACCGTCGCGCCGGGTCCAAGCGAAGGATCATGTGTTCTGTGAAGGCGACATGCTAAGGCATGTCTATCGGGTCGAGGCCGGGCTGATCTGCACCTATCGCATGATGCCCGATGGACGCCGTCAGGTGATGGGCTTTGCCTTTCCAGGTGACATAGTCGCGCTTGGCACCGGAACCGACCATAACACGAGCGCCCAGGCGATCCGGCCGACCCGACTGCGCTGCCTGCCTGTTGCGGTACTCTGCGAGGCCATGCGCAACGATGCCGAGCTGACGGCAACGCTCTATGAGGCTCTGGCTGAGGAACTGCGGAACGCTCGGGAGCTACTTCTGAGCGTTTGCCAGCGCAGCGCCGCCGAGCGGGTGGCCGCCTTCCTTTCGGCGCTGGCACAACGCAACGAACGCCGGGGACTGGACTCGAGCAATATCGACCTTGGAATGACGCGGACCGACATTGCTGATTTCCTCGGATTGACGATCGAGACCGTCAGCAGGACCTTCACGAAGTTCCGCATCACTGGGTTGATTGACATCGCGCAATGCACCGCCATCAGGATTGTCGATCGTAGCGGCTTGGAAAGACTTGCGGCGGGCAATGTCAGCCGGAACGATTAAGGGCGCCACGCGTCATGACCAAGGAGGCTATCCGTCACCGCCTCTCGATGGCCGTGTTCTACGAACCAGGTCCTCTATGGGCGGCAGTGATCGAACTTCAGTCCTGTGGATTCGGAATCGACCGGCAGTGCTGTGCCGGTCTCGCCGAATCACTGATGAACTTCGGGTCGCCTCGACTGGAGTCTTGTGAACTTTCCGAACAACTCTCGATGTTGGTTCATGGTGTAGAGCCCTACAGCTCGAATTGCGATCTTGGAAACATCCTCGCTACTTCCGGCCGCGTTCTTGCGCTACTCGCTGGGGTTTGCCCGGCACGCGAGACGGCAGCATTGACCAGGACCGATGAGGGAGAAACCGGACTGCCTCTAAACGGCTCGTGCAAGAACCTTCTCCACCACATTTATGCCGGTGCGGTTCTCTTGATCGTCAGTGCGGAAACGCCACACCAACAAGTTGCGAGTTCCCATGTGCTGCTGCGCAATAGCCGAAATGAAATACAGACGTTCGAGTATACTATCCCTGTGACGTTCCATCCTATATGGGACTGACGCTACAAGGGAGTCCATTCCGCGCTTAGCGAATCGCTCTCGCGCCGTTTCCGGGCAAGCTCCATGCACAATGCGCGTTAGGTTCATTCGTCAGCGGCAGATCAAAACCGGCACAGTACTTTTTGCCACAACTTTGCTGGCCTGGCTGCCCAACATAAGCCTCATCAATCCATGCCGGCCGTGTGACGCCATCACGATCAGATCACAACCTAGAGAATTGGCGGTTTCGATAATCCCTTCGGCTGGAAATTGATCCTTGACATGGACGGTCTCGCATTCGACACCCGACGTCGTCGCGGCGTCAACAAAGCCGCTGAGGACTTTGGCTGCGTTCGCCGCCGCAATCTTCTCATACTGATCGTAGGGGAAAGCGATTGCGAATTCTCCAGTGGCCATCGTGGTCCAAGGTTCGGTAACTGTGACCCCCGTCACCTGCGCGTTCAACGCCTTCGCAAGCGCCAGTCCCTGCTGGACGGCTTTCGCTGCCAGCTCAGAACCGTCGGTAGCGATCAGCAAATGCTTGTACATGTAATCCTCCGCGACGTGGTTATGCCGGACGATGGTCGTCAACATTTGACGCGACGCGCGCGTTGCATCGGGTTTGCCGCCAATGCGGCCCAAATTAGGTTTGCCCATTTTTCGAAAGCGGTTCATTGACAAGTGTCAATCGCCCACTTTTCCAGGCGATCGATAAACCCCACGACAGGCGGGTGATTGAAGCAATACTGCCGAACTGGCCAGCTGTGACGAACCAACCCATGACTGCTTCGATCCCCAATCCTCGGCTGTTGAGCGTCACCATGATCTGAAGTGCCTATCGGGAATAATTCTGAGCCATCTGGCTTACTCGTGGATCTGCGATCCAAGGCGAAATGATCGGCCGGAACAACTACTTGAATCTCGGAAAATCATATACTATGGGCGTTGTGCGCTTAATCTGAATATCGTGGAATAGGCGCTCGTGTCGCGTATCTGACGTTTGGTCCCCACTCGCGGTTGATCAAAAAACCGTAAGATGCAAAAGCTATACGAAAATCATGAGTTTGCTTGTGCTCCTTATGGTTCCGACATTTGCTCCGAACGGCGCTGCGACGAGACGCAAATGCCGGAACCGGAACACGGGTCGAACCAGACAGGCCACCTCGCGCAGCCGAATGATTGGCCCTCGAACCGCTTGGTGCGCGACATTTTCTAATGGTGCTGCAACGGCACGCCCACGCGCATTCACAACGCGCTCGAAGGCGAGGGTGGCAAGGACGGGATCATGACGCTCCAGATAGGCGTGGGCACGTCGCTAATCGAGAGAATGAACGTACAAAAATGATTTCTTGTTATGCGCAGCGGCTGTTGCGGGAACACTCCTCAATGAACGCGCTCCATCGGTCGACGGTTGGCCCAGTTTCTGGTCAGAACGGCGAGAGCTTCTGATACGGCGGATCGTCCGCCTTTGAAGGACGTCTCGCTGGCCTCGGGGTGGGCGGGCTGCGCGTGAGACCGCTGCCACCGGCCGCCGGCACAGGCGGCAGCGGTGTCACTTCGATCGTCTTCGCGGCGCTGTCTGGCGAGTTGGTCGCCCCGGACGGTCCGCCGGCAAACCCGGAGCCCGGGGGCGCTGGTGCGGCACTACCCTGTGGCAAGGGTGCCTGCGGCGAAGTGGACAAGGGCACGACAGCCCCTGGAACAGTCTGGGCTTTAGGCAGAGTTCCGCCGTGGACCGCCTCACCAGCCGGATCGCCCGGCACCGCCTTGAACGACGGTATCAGCGCAGCACGCGCGCGCTCCTCCTCTATCGCCCTCAGCCGCGCGGCTTCCTCGGCACGTCGCCGCTCGTCCTCCGCTCGCAGCCGCTCGAGCTGCTCGACTTCGTGCTCCATCTTGCGAACCGATAGTTCTCGCTCCAGTGCCCCTGCGGAGATTCGCGGCTCGAGTTTGACCACGTCTTTGAGCGGTCCGGCATAGACGAGATAGACAGCGGGCAGCGGCGATTTAAATGGGCCAGAGGCCCGGACTGGTGAGGGACCTTGGTTCGTCTGCTGACCTGCGGGCAATGGCGAACCGGCGTGCCGTGGCGCGGAGGACTGCTCCACCCGCCACTCGCTATCGATGCGCAGGCTCGACAGGTCTATCGTGGTGTCGATCGTCGTGCGCCCGCCTTGAGCTTCGACAACGATCGGCTTCAAGCGCAGTGCGCCGTCTCGGACCTCGACGGGCAGCTTCGTCGAGGCTAACTTGGCAGCGCCCTTTTCGATGGCCATGACCAAGGCCCTGGTCAGCGCGCCGTCACCGGGCTCGATTCTGCCTTCGACGACGTCCAAGGCTGCCCGAGCCACCGCCCGCGGGGTCAAACCCGGAATCTCGAGACCCGAGATCTCCACTTCGCCCTGGCCCCTCATTGCGGCCACGACGGACCGTGGGCTCAATCCGCGCGAGGTGAGTTCGAGCGTCACGGACACCGCGCCTGTCGAAACGGCCTCGCCTCCGCCCTTCTTCTCGACGAGCCCGCCCCTGGCCTCGCCCCCTCCGCTGGGGTCACCCCCGCCGTCAGCGAACACCGACGGCTTCAAACCGGCGAGCTTCAAGCTGCCCTTGAAGTCGAAGCCGCCCGGTGACTTTGAAATTGCCGCGTTCGCGGTTGCCAGACCGCCGAGTGCCGTGCCCTCCAGCGTCTCGATGGTCAACCGGCCCGGAGCCAGAGCCACGCTCAATCGCGCGCCCTGAACGGCGATCCCGTCATCGAGAACCAACCGTTTCGCGCGAAGACCTATGTGCCCTTCGAGACGGTCGAGCGGAACCAGATCGAACGCCCTATCCGGCCACGGCAACCCATCGCTACCCGCAGACACGCGGCGTGCCGCGGAGAATTCACCTGGCGCCAGGCGATGATCGAGCAGCGGCGACAACAGCTGGTCTAGGGTCACATCCCCCACGTCGAGCTGAGCGGTGACTGTCGAAGGCTGATCGGCGCGCTGCGCGAGGATCAGATACCCAGAAACCTTGCTTGCGCCGATCAACAGCTCGCGCGGCTTCAGTGTCACGACGTTGTCGTTGGCAGAAACATGAAGCACACCATCGACGGGTACTCCGGCCGCCGATGCGCCGAGATTTATTCCAACGAGTGCGAGCGCCTCGTCGATCTGGTCGGCGGCGACCCGCACGTCGCCCTCGATGGCCGCCGGGATACCTTTTTCCAGTTTCAAAGGACCGTCGTAGGTCAACACCAGCCCCGGGCTCTCGACCGTCGCTGTTGTCAGCATGCCTTTGTTGGGAACACCCCTCGCGTTGAAACTCAGCACACCGCGCCTCGGCGCACGGCCACGCTGTGCTCCACCCTTGGCCCCGAGCGCGAGGCGCAACAACTGATCGACGTCGGGACTGTCTGCGGTCACGGCCAGGTCGGCTATCCCTTCCCGCCACAGCATCCAGCCGCCGTCAAGTCGGGCCTTGCCAACGAAGCGGCCGCCCTGCACCAAGCCGTCGGCCTCGATGTCGGTGCTGGCTGCGCCACGATTGCCGAGGCTGACCCGACCAGCCAATCGCAAAGGTGCCAATGCTGCGAGTTGTTCCGCAGGAACGGCGACTTGCTCGCTGCCACTCAATGCCTTGAACAAGGCTGCAGCGCCCGCGGGACGGTCGGTTGCCACCAGGCCGCGCAAGGTGCCTCGCGGCGCGGTCAACGCATCCGAAAGCTCGCCCTCGATATCGACCTCGAGCCCATCCGACGTGATCAGGCGCATACTCGGGATCGTCAGCTTGCCGCGCTCGATCGAAATGCTGCCATCGACATCGCTATAGTTGAGCGTACCGACAGCAAGGTCGGCAACCCGAATGCGCAGCGAAAGATCAGTACTGGCGAGATCGAACATCGAGCGCCGTTGCGCGCCCGCTGGGTTGGTCTCGGCACGCGCGTTTGCGGGGCTGGCATCTTGAGATCCCGCCGGAGTGGCCGCCTGACCGCTCGCAACCACCCCGTTTCCGCTCGGCAGCAGGCGGGCGAGCCATTCCGGTCCGCCTGGCCACAACTGCGCAAGGTTGACCCGCTGGCCGTCCAGGGACATGCTGATGCGACGGCGGTCGTTGTGCTCATGGCGGATCTCGCCCTTGAGCGGAATACCCTGCAATTCGGCATCAGCGTCGGTCAGTTCGAGTGCGGTTTCGCTGAGCTTCAGCTGGCCGCGTACCAGAAAAGGGCCATCGCTGCGAGCATCGCCCAACGCTGCGCCTTTACCGGCCCAGGCAAGGAACCGATTGACGCTCGACCCGCGCAGCAACAGCGGTCCGTTGAGTTCGGGCAACGCCTTGCCATCAGTCAGTACGCCCATCAGATCAACGCGCGTTCCCCCCGGCAGCCCCGCGCGCAGTTCCTTGATCTCGAGCGGCCCTGCGCCACGCGCGAGCTTCAGGCTCAAACCGCCGACCACATCTCCGCCGAGGTTCAACTGCTCGACATTGAAACGCGCATCGACGAGGCCGCTTGCTGGCAACTGACCGAGCAGGGTCGAGACCAGCGCTTGCGCGGTCTCGATGGGCGCGTCGGCCACCCCACGGGTCGCCTGCGCCAGCCGGTCGAGGTCGAGCCAGCGCGCCGCCAGCGCCAGTTCCGTTTCGCTGGATTGTCCCCACGCAACGCGCGCATCGCCCGTCACCAGCTGCGGCTGACCCATGTTCTCGACCGAGATCGTGATCTCTGCCAGGCGGGCGGCTTCGAGATTGGCGGCGACCATCGATTTCATTTCGATGAACGGGCGCTCACTGGCCTTCACGGACGGCTCGGCCACGGGTCCGGGCGCGGGTCCGGGCGCGGCGTCCAAATGGATCTTGCCCTGCACGGTGCCGTCGAAGCGCATCTGACTTCTGACATCCGAGAGGCGGCCGTCGAGCACGTAAGAATTGCCTGATCTCGGCGCCGCGACGATCGCCTTTATGCGGATCCCGCCGTCGGAATCGGCGCGTGCGGCGTTGAGGCGGACGTCGCGCTCTGCCCCGCGCCACATCGTGTTGCCGCGAAGCTTGTACGGCCCGTCGAGACTTTCCGCCTCGAGCTCGCCATTGAACCCGTCGAGCCGCAGCACCTCGCCGCCTAAGGCCGTGCTGACGCCTATACTGCCATCAGTGACGCGGACGGCCTGTAGCGTCACGCCGGCTGGGACGAACGGCAACGAGCCTTGCGTCATGGTCAGCGAGTTCCAGCTGCCACGGCCCCGTTCGTCGATGTTGAGGCGCAGTTGCGGCCGCTTCAACTCGATCTCATTGGCTTCGAGCACACCCTTCAACAATGGCGGCACCGACAGCCACAGCGTGAACGAATCAGCGCGGAAGAACGGCTCACCAGTGCCGCCCGTGCTGTCGGCCACGCGCACTTTCTCAAAGCGGACGTAGGGCGCCGGCAGCAGCCGTACATTCACCGCGCCGCCAACTCGCACTTCGCGACCGATGACACGCGAGGCTACTTCCTCGAAGACGCCACGATAGCCGTTCCAGTCGACGAAATGTGGAACGGCGAACAGCGCAGCCAGAACCGCCACGAGAACGCCACCGATGTAGAGAAGAACGTTGTTCATTCGCGTCGCATGCCCTCATCCCTTCCGAGGCGCCGTGCAGCGCCGGCATCGACGGCGCCTTGCCAACCCACGACCATGTCTGGCCGTTGTTTTGACCACGGCCGCTTCTCATTTACCATAGCACCACAATTGCACCGTCCGGCAAAGCTTACCCTTTGGATGCACAAAACGCGCAAGAATATCGCGTGACGCGACTGCGGTCAGTGTGGCTTTGGGTGCAGGCGCCCGACAGGCGATACCAATCAGACGTGTGGGCAAATCTTGCCGCCTGATTGCCGCCTACAACGAGGTGGTATAGTGGGAGTCGATGCTCGAGAATCGCCACAGATGAACACCTTTCCTTCTGCGAACAGGCCACTTGCGGTGGCCGCAAGTGACGATGACATCGCCGGCAATGACGGTCCGCCCTTTGATCTGCCGGCCGCTGCGCCGCGTCCAACGTCGCGGCCGCACTCCCCTGCGCCCGCCGCAATCGCCACTGTCAAGCCAGAATTGACCCCGGTTTCGAATTCTGCGCGCGCGCTCGGCTCGGCCAACCCGTTAGCGCCGCAAGCCACCTACCTTTCGGGCCTCAACCCAGAGCAGCGGGCGGCGGTCGAAGCCCTCGACGGCCCTGTGCTGGTACTCGCGGGTGCGGGCACCGGCAAGACGCGCGTGCTAACCACACGCATCGCCCACATTCTCGCCTCCAAGCGCGCTTTCCCGAGCCAGGTGCTCGCGGTCACTTTCACAAACAAGGCCGCGCGTGAAATGAAGCACCGCATCGGCGCGCTGGTCGATGGCGCGGTCGAAGGCATGCCGTGGCTCGGCACGTTCCATTCCATCGGCGTCAAGATCCTGCGGCGCCACCACGAACTGGTGGGCCTGAAATCGGGGTTCACGATCCTCGACGCCGACGACCAGCTCCGCCTGATGAAGCAGGTTATCGAAGCCGAGAACATCGACAAGGACCGCTGGCCGGCGCGGCAGCTCGCCATGCTGATCGACGGCTGGAAGAACCGTGGTTTGACGCCGGACAAGATCCCGCCCGGCGAGGGGTTCTCGTTTGCCGGCGGCAAGGGCGGCAAGCTCTACGCCGCCTATCAGACCCGCCTCAAGGAACTCAACGCCTGCGACTTCGGCGACCTCTTGCTCGAATGCTTGAGGCTGTTCCGCGAGCACCCGGACGTGCTGGCCGACTATCACCGCCGCTTCCGCTACATCCTCGTCGACGAGTATCAGGATACCAACGTCGCTCAATACCTGTGGCTCAGGCTTCTAGCCCAGGGCTCGCCCAACATCTGCTGCGTCGGCGACGATGATCAGTCGATCTATGGCTGGCGCGGAGCCGAGGTCGACAACATCCTGCGCTTCGACAAGGATTTCCCTGGTGCCACCGTCATCCGGCTTGAACGCAACTATCGCTCGACAGGGCATATCCTCGGCGCCGCTTCCGGGCTCATTGCCAGGAACAAGGGCAGGCTCGGCAAGACGCTGTTCACCGATGGCGCGGCCGGCGAGAAGGTGACACTCACCGGCGTGTGGGACGACGAGGAAGAGGCGCGCATCATCGGCACCGACATCGAGGCCGCGCGCAAGGACGGATGCAACCTCGACCAAGTCGCGGTACTGGTCCGCGCATCGTTCCAGATGCGCGTGCTTGAAGACCGGTTCATCACGCTCGGGCTGCCCTATCGCGTCATCGGCGGCCCGCGCTTCTACGAGCGGCAGGAAATCAAGGACGCCATCGCCTATCTGGAGATCACTGCCAATCCGTCGAACGACCTGAAGTTCGAGCGCATCGTCAACGTACCGAAACGGGGCCTCGGCGACACCACCGTCAAGCGCGTTCACGAGCTTGGCCGCGCGCGAGGCATTCCGATGTATCAGGCGGCGCGCGAAATGGTCGAGACAGAGGAACTCGCCACAAAAGCCCGCCGCTCGCTCGGCGATCTGATCGCGTCGTTCGAGCGCTGGCGGTCGCGCATGCCCGATCTACGCCACACCGAGCTGGCCGAGCTGATCCTCGATGAAAGCGGCTACACTGCCATGTGGCAGGCGGACAAGAGCCCGCAAGCCCAGTCCCGGCTCGAGAATTTGAAGGAACTCGTCCGCTTCATGCACGACTTCGAAAGCCTGCCGGCGTTCCTCGAGCATGTGTCGCTCGTCATGGATACGGATCAAGGCAACGACGGCGACCGTGTCTCGATCATGACGCTGCATGGCGCCAAAGGACTCGAATTCGACCTCGTCTTCCTGCCGGGCTGGGAAGAGGGGCTGTTCCCGCACCAGCGCTCGCTCGACGAGCAGGGTGTCGAGGGCCTGGAGGAGGAGCGGCGGCTGGCCTACGTCGGCGTCACGCGGGCGCGGAAGCAGGCCAAGGTATCGTTTGCGCAGAACCGGCGCACGCGCGGGTTGTATCAGTCGGCCGTGCCGTCACGCTTCGTCGACGAACTGCCGGCTGAACATCTCGAAATCATCGAGGCCAAAAGCCCATTCGGCGGAGCTTATCAGAACTTCGGCCAAAGCTACGGTGGCGGCGGTGGGGGGCCCTACGGGAGGAGCCGTTTCGAGGAAGCGCCACAGGCATTCACCTCCACCTACGATACGCCCGGTTGGAAACGCGCCCAGGAGCAGGCCAGCCGCCCCGACGCCCGCCATACCCGGCCACCGCTCACGATCGAAGGCGAGCTTGTGGCCTCATCGACGGAGGCGTGCGCGTTCGCCGTCGGCGACCGCGTGCTCCACCAGAAATTCGGCAAAGGCGCCGTGACTCATGTCGACGGCAACAAGCTATCGATCGATTTCGACGTGGCGGGGTCCAAACGCGTGGTGGCAAGTTTCGTGAGAAAGTCTTGAGTGCGTTGTGGTGCCGAGCCCCGCATTGCGAAAAATCCATGGTCGGGCGCTCCAAACGTAGGCTCACTGTTTTACGCCCAACGTGTAAATGCTGCCGGCGCGTCTCGTGTCGAACCAAGCTTGAGGTGTACCGGGCACAGCCTCGGCGAGGCGTTGACTTTGCGTTGGGCCTAGCGATATGTTGAGCGATGACGATTAGACGTCAATCTAAAGTGGCACGCGCGGTCATGGTGATCGTGTGCGCTTGCGCGCTGGTCTGGATGCTTGCCATGCCTGTTCTGCGTGCGGCACATCCTGGTGCGATGTTCAAAACAATCAGCTCCGGTCAGGCTGCAGCTTTCAGCGTCTCCAAGCTCGCCGCGGGCGTTCCATGTCATGGCGGCGGCCCCGTGGCCGGCCCTGTCGAAGCGGTGCACACCGAGACTTCCAAGTTACATCACCATGGCCACGACAACGGGCACCACGTACCCGGTCGAGATGTAGCCACTCCGCTGCCGATCCAAGACGGAACCAGCGATAATGAACTAGCGGCGAACGAACTTTTCGGCTGCTGCGTATCGGGTTGTGGATTGGCGATTTTGGCAGCGGGCCTTGGGATAACAGTCGGCGATCCACAGCTGAACCGTTACGCCCTGCCGGCCAATGTGAGGCACGCGGAGTTTGGCCCGGCGATGCCTACCGAACCACCGAGAACCACCGACATCGCTGTCCTGGCTGCGTGAGCACACGGCTCGCGCGGGCCTTTGCGCCCTGTCCGTCCATTATCAGTGGTCCAACCCGATCATGCTGCTTTCCGCCGTTTCCCACCGGCCCGCATCCCTGTGCCGCGCGCTGTCGTACATCATCGTGGCTACAATCCTCCTCTTCGCGTCCGGGGCTTCGCCGAGCCGCGCCCATGAAGGGCATGACCACGGTCCGCCACCGCCCGCGTTGCCCAACACCTCGAAGCCCCGCGTTGCCGTTCATAGCGATACCTACGAACTGGTGGCTGTCGCCAATGGCGCCAGGCTCACGTTCTTTCTCGACCTGTTCGCGGACAATGCACCAGTGTTGGACGCGCGGATTGAAATCCTATTCGGAGCGCGCGCGTTCCTAGCGATCCCCCATAGCGATGGCACATACGTCGCCGTGATCGCGGGCCTCGATCGGCCGGGCGTGCATCCACTCGTATTCAACATCAATCATTCCGCGGGCGACGATCTGCTCGAAGGCAAACTCGAGATCCGAGCAGAGGAGGTTGTCGCGGGCGGGCTGAAAGAGGCCCCGCTCGCCAGTGTCCGCGACGCACCGGCCCAGGGTATTTCCATTGGCTTCGCGGTGCTGGTCGGGATCACGATGTTGATGGGCGGGGTCCTGATCGGGCGGTTGAGCGGTAACCGGGGTGGTGCAGCGGCGCTGCTGGTTTTCATGCTTGTGCTGTCGAGCAGCGATCAATCCCATGCCCACGAAGGCCATCCACCGAGCCCGGCGCCGTCCGCCGAGAATCTGACGGGTGAAGCACCCCGCAGACTATCAGATGGCAGTGTGTTCCTGCCAAAGCCGAGCCAAAGGCTGCTGACGGTACGAACGCAGCTGGCGGTCGAGACCGAGGCCAACCGCGCGGTGATCCTGCCGGGCCGAATAATTGCCGATCCCAACCGTGCAGGCGTCGTGCAAAGCGTCAACGGCGGGCGCGTCGCAGCTCCGGCAGGCGGCTTCCCGCGGCTGGGGCAGCGCGTGCGCGCCGGCGATATCCTGGCGACCGTGGTTCCGGCATTGCCGCTGGCCGACCAGTCGACGCTGGCCGAGAAGGCGCGCGAGCTCGAAGGGCAAATGCTGCTCAATCAGCAGCGCCTAACCCGACTCAACAGACTGACAACGGGCAACGTGCCTAGGAGCCAGATCGACGATATCGAGCTGGAACTCACCACCACGCAGCGGCGTCTGGACAGCTTGCGCGAGAGCAAGGTCCTGCCCGAAGTGCTCGTCGCGCCCATCGACGGTGTCACGTCGGCCAGCCGTCTCGTGGCTGGACAGGTGGTGCAGCCGCAGGACATTTTGTTGCAGATCGTAGATCCCGCCGGCATCTGGGTCGAGGCGCTGGCATTCGATCAGCGCGAGGCGGACGCCGTGGTTTCGGCGACGGCCCAAGCCGGGCCAGGTCATCGCATGACGTTGACGTTCGAAGGCCGTGGCCGGACGCTGCAACAACAGGCGATCGTGCTCCAGTTCTCGATTTCTGATCCGCCGCCCGACACTGTGCTCGGAAGTCCCGTCACCGTGTTCGCACGGAAGTCCGCGATGCTGACGGGCATTTTGCTCCCGCGCGATGCAGTGATCCGCGGCAGCGGAGGCGAAACGATCGTGTGGCAGCACGTCGACCCAGAGCGGTTCGTCGCCCGCCAGGTTCGCATCGAACCGTTCGATGGGGAAAACATCCTGATCACGGCCGGCATCGAGCCCGGCAGCCGCGTCGTGGTCCATGGTGCCGAGCTTTTGCTCCAGGTACGGTGAGGGTCGCCGAATGTTTCGATATCTTGTGACGGCAAGCCTTTCGAACCGGTTGGTGGTGCTTGTGCTCGCCACGTTGATGACAATCTACGGCGCGGTGACGCTGCCGAAGCTCCCGGTCGACGTTTTCCCCGATCTCGACAAGCTGGTCGTGAGCGTCATGACGGAGGCCGAAGGGCTCGCCCCGGAGGAGGTCGAGAAGCTCGTCACTTTCGGCATCGAAACGTCGATGAACGGCTTGCCTGGCGTCATGCGGGTCCGCTCGGTATCGAGTGTCGGCCTGTCGATCGTCTTCGTCGAGTTCGACTGGGGCAGCGATATCTACCGTAACCGCCAGCTGGTCTCGGAGCGGCTGGCGGCGATCCGTGAGCAGTTGCCACAGGGACTGACGCCACAGATCGGGCCGGTCAGTTCGATCATGGGCGAGATCCTGCTCGTGGCGCTGACCTCGGCATCGTCGTCGCCCATGGACCTGCGCGAGTTCGCGGACTTCGTCATTCGACCCCAGTTGCTGGCCGTGCAAGGTGTGTCTCAGGTGATCCCGATCGGCGGCGAGGTTCGGCAATTCCGCGTCGCTCCGAACCTGGCCGCGATGCAGACTGTGGGCATCACCCCATCCGAGATCGAGATGGCGCTCAGCCGATTCGGCCAGAATACGGGTGGTGGTTTCGTCGACCAGTACAGCCGTGAGTTCGTCATCCGAAACATCGGCCTCTCGACGCGGCTCGATGATTTGCGCAGCCTTGCCGTCGCAACGCGCGCAGGCCAGACCATACCGCTGCGTCAGGTGGCGAGCGTCGACTATGCGCCCCGTAAGAAACGCGGAGACGCCGGCTACATGGGCCAGCCAGCCGTGATCGTCTCGGTTCAGAAGCAGCCCGGCGCGGACACGATCAGCGTAACCCGTGACATCGAGCGGACACTCGCAGCGCTGCAGCGCACGCTGCCGCCCGGTATCTCGGCAGTCAACATCCAGTTCCGACAAGCCACTTTTATCGAGACGGCGATCGCCAACGTGAAGAGCGTGCTGGTCGAGGCCGCTGCGGTCGTGGCCCTGATCTTGTTCATGTTCCTGATGAGCTGGCGGGCAACGCTGATCTCGCTGGTCGCCATTCCGATTTCGATCCTGGTCACCGTAATCGTGTTCAAGGCGTTCGGGCTGACCATCAACACGATGACACTGGGCGGCTTGGCCATCGCGATCGGCGAACTGGTCGATGATGCGGTCGTCGACGTCGAGAACATCCTGCGGCGGCTCTCGGAGAACGCCCGGCTCGCCGAACCCCGCCCATCGCTGAGCGTGATCGCGGACGCGAGCCAGGAGGTGCGGTCCGGCATCGTCTACGCAACAGCGATCATCGTGCTGGTATTCGTGCCACTGTTCACCCTTTCGGGCATCGAGGGGCGCCTGTTTTCGCCGCTCGGCATCGCCTACATCGTGTCGATCCTGGCGTCACTGGTGGTCTCGATCACGGTGACGCCGGTGCTGGCATCGTTCCTGCTCACGGGGGTGCACGGCAAGCCGCATCAGGACAGTCGGCTCGTCACCTGGTTGAAAGGCATCAACCGCCGTTTGCTGGATCTGGCATTCGCGCACGGACGAGCGGTGGTGGGATTGGCGGCCTTGTCAGTCGCCGCAGCGGCCGCATTCGCCACTACGCTACCGCGCGCATTTCTGCCTCCCTTCAACGAAGGCACGCTGACGATCAATCTCAATTACACGCCGGGCATCAGCCTATCCGAAAGCAACCGGCTCGGTGCCATCGCCGAGCGGGTGATCCTTGGCGTGCCAGAGGTCAAATCGGTGGGCCGGCGCACCGGCCGCGCCGAGCTCGACGAGCACGCAGAAGGCGTTCACGCATCCGAGATCGACGTCGAACTGGTGCGGTCGGATCGGCCCAAGGACGTGATCCTCACCGATATCCGGCGACGGCTCTCGGCCCTTCCAGTCGCCATCAACATCGGGCAACCTATCTCGCATCGCCTCGACCATCTGCTGTCGGGCATCCGAGCCGAGATCGCGCTCAAGATCCAAGGCGACGACCTCGCCACGCTGCGCACGTTGGCCGAGGGGATGCGGGCAAAGCTGGAGGCGGTGCCGGGACTGGTCGATTTGCAGGTCGAAAAACAGGTCGCCATACCCGAGGTCCGGATCGCCATCGATCACCAGAAGGCGGCGCTATACGGCCTTACCGGATCTGCCGTGACCGAAGCGCTCGACGGCCTGTCGGCCGGCCGTGTGGTGTCGCAGATCATCGACGGCGCCCGCCGCTTCGACGTCGTTATGCGGTTAGCCGATACGAGCCGGACGTCCTCCGCGCTCAGTGACCTCCTGATCCCGGCGCCCGGCGGCATGATCCCCCTGCGGCTGGTGGCCACCATCGAAGAGACCAATGGACCCAATCAGGTCCTGCGCGAGAACGGACGCCGCCGCATCGTCGTGCTGGCCAACGGCGACGGAAGCACCGATATCACGCGAACCGTCGCAACGATCCGCCGCATCATCGCGGATGCCCCGCTGCCACAAGGCTACACCGCAAGCCTCGAGGGCACGTTCCAAGCCAATGAGCAGGCGACCCGGCTGATCGGCGGCCTATCGCTTGTTTCGGCACTATTGATCTTCATCGTCCTCTATTCCCGCTACGGCTCGATCGTATTGGCACTGATCGTGATGGGGGGAATTCCGCTCGCGCTCATTGGCAGCGTGATGGCGCTCCACATCGCAGGCCAACCACTGACGGTTGCCTCGATGATCGGATTCATCACGCTGGCCGGTATCTCGGCGCGCAACGGCATCCTGAAAATCAGCCATTATCTCAACCTCGGAGTGAACGACGGCATGCCGTTCGGCCGCGACCTGATCGTGCGTGGCAGCCTCGAGCGGCTCACGCCCGTGTTGATGACATCACTGTCGGCGGCTCTGGCACTTGTGCCGCTGCTCTATGGCGCGGGCGAACCGGGTCGCGAGATCCTGCATCCCGTGGCGGTGACAATCTTCGGTGGTCTGATTTCTGCCACCCTGCTCGACATCATACTTACGCCGGTCTTGTTCTTATGGTTTGGCCGGGCCGCATTGGAGAAACACACGGCAGCGCATCGCGCGGCTCGCGAACCGACGTCAGGGCATGCAGCGGAGCGTAACGCGGCGGCACCTATCTTCTAACCTCTGAAGCAACGAACGGAGATCCCGATGCCGCCGACCCACGAGCAACTTTGGAAGCGCCGCGCGAGCGCAGTATTCGCACTGATTTGCGCCGGCTTACCGGCCACCGTCCTGGCGCACAGCGCAGGAAAGGGACCCAATGGCGGTGTGGAGGTCGTGACGGCCGACGTCAAGCACCTCGAACTGGTCTCGAAGCAAGGCCAGATCATCGTCTACATCGCTGACGCCAAACACGAGCCGATCTCGACCTCCGGCGGGAGTGGCCGGGCGATCGTGCAGAAAGACGGCAAGACAGTGATGATCGACCTTGTTCCAGCGGAGCCCAACCTGCTGACCGGCAAATCAGAGACGCCGCTCGTCAAGGGCACACGAGTGGTCGTTTCGGCGACCCTGGCCGGAGGCGTCGCCATCCAGTCCCGGTTCGTGATGCCGTGATCATAGCGCGGCCGGAGTTGATGGAGTTGATCCGGCCAACCAGTTTCGCAAGCTGTGTTCTCGGGCATCGCGGCACTTGAATGGCCCGGTCAAGCCCTCTCCTGACGACGGATAGTCCGGCGACTGGGAGCGGATTGGCCGGACCGGGTTTGGTCGTTTGATAGCCACAATCGCTGCTAGTACGTCATCCGGACATGTATTGCCGCGATCCGACGCTCGGATATCTGAACCCGGTTGCCTTCGAGGAACGACAGCGATTAGTTCAACTCGCCGTCCACGGAACCGGCCGCAGCTCTGTGCTGGAGCGGTGGGCCAAGGCGCCGCGCCCGTGCGCAACCGAACAAGCCACAGGTTCTGCTCGCCGAATGCGCCGTCTCAGATCCTGGTCAGCGTGACCCGCCTGGCCAGAGCCTCGGCGGACTCCTTCCGCTCACTGTAGCGGTCCACGAGGTAGGGAGCACGGTCGCGGAGCAGCAGCGTGAACTTGACGAGTTCCTCCATTACGTCGACCACCCGGTCGTAGTAGGGGGACGGCTTCATCCGGTCGTCGTCGTCGAATTCCTCGAATGCCTTGGCGACCGACGATTGGTTGGGGATGGTGAACATCCGCATCCAGCGGCCCAGAACCCGCAATTGATTGACGGCGTTGAATGACTGCGATCCGCCGCACACCTGCATGACCGCAAGTGTCTTGCCCTGGCTGGGCCGCACCGCGCCGACCGACAGTGGTATCCAATCGATCTGCGCCTTCATGATGCCCGTCATGGCACCGTGCCGCTCGGGCGAGCACCAGACCTGCCCCTCGGACCACATCACGAGGGCCCTGAGTTCGGCGACCTTCGGATGGGTCTCAGGCTCGGCATCGGGCAAAGGCAGACCGCGCGGGTCGAACATCCGCGTTTCAGCGCCCATGTCCTCGAGAATCCGCTGTGCCTCCAAGGTCAGAAGACGGCTGAAGGATCGCGCGCGCAATGACCCGTAGAGCAACAGAATGCGCGGCCTGTGCGTCGAATGAAGGACCGGCTCGAGCAGCCGGACATCGGGTCTATGGAACGCGTCAGGCACAATGTTGCGCAGAGCATCGCCGTCATCGATCTCGCCCATGATCACGCCGTCGGCTTCTTGGCCGGCACGACCTCGCCATCTTCCTTGGTGAAATCGCCGATGTCGGGGTTGGGTAAAAGATCGAGCACGGCTTCCGACGGGCGGCAAAGGCGCGTGCCCAACGGCGTGACGACAATGGGCCGGTTGATCAGAATAGGCGTCGCGATCATCGCGTCGATCAACTGGTCCTCCGTCCACTTCGGGTCGCCGAGGCCCATGGCGTCGTAGGGCGTGCCCGACTGGCGCAGGAGTTCGCGCGGCGCGATCCCCATGGCGGCGATAAGGGCCAGAAGTTCCGGCCGGCTCGGCGGCGTTTTCAAGTACTCGATGACGTGGGGTTCGGCGCCGCTCTGCCGGATCATGGCGAGGGTGTTGCGCGACGTGCCGCAGGCCGGGATTGTGGTAGATCGTGATGGTCATGGCTGCCCCAGCATTAAACATTCGGCTTTGCGCCTCACCTAAACGACCCCCGTCCGCAAGAGGTCGTGCACGTGCAGGATGCCGACCGGTTTGCCTTTGTCGACGACGAACAGCGCGGTAATGCGGCTCGCGTTCATGACTTCGAGGGCGGCGGAAGCGAGCGCGTTGGGCGCGATCGACTTGGGCTTTTTCGTCATGATGTCGGCGGCGGTGGCTGTGAGCAGATCCGCGCCCATATGGCGGCGCAGGTCGCCGTCGGTGATGACGCCGGCGAGCTTGCCCTTGCCGTCGAGGATGCCGAGGCAGCCGAACCGCTTCTCCGTCATCGTCACCAGTGCTTCGCTCATCGCAGTGGCCTCCCGCGCCAGCGGCAGCGCCTCGCCCTTGTGCATGACATCCGACACGTATTTGAGATTGGCGCCGAGCGAACCGCCGGGGTGGAACACCTTGAAGTCGTGTGCGGTGAAGCCCTTGGCCTCGAGCAGCGCGATGGCCAGACAATCACCCAGAGCGAGTTGCATGGTTGTGGACGTGGTCGGCGCGAGGCCATGCGGGCAGGCTTCCTTGGCGCGCGGCAACTCCAGCACCACGTCGGACTGCTGTCCGAGCGCGGAGTCCGAGCGCGAGGTGATCGAGATCAGCGGCACCGTGAACCGCCGCGAGAAGGTGATGATGTTCTTGAGCTCGACCGTCTCGCCCGACCAGGAGAGCGCCAAGATCACGTCGTCGCGCGTGATCATGCCCAGGTCACCGTGGGACGCTTCGCTCGGGTGGACGAAAAAGGCCGGTGTGCCGGTGGAGGCGAAGGTAGCGGCGATCTTCTGACCAACATGACCAGACTTGCCGATACCGGAGATGATGACGCGGCCGCGAGCCTGCGCCAGGGTTGCAACGGCCCGCGCAAAGGGCTCGGCCAAGCCATTGTCGAGGGCCGCCCGCAGCGCGGCGATACCGTCGCCCTCGAGCTGGAGGGTGCGAACGGCGGAACGCACGGCGGCCGCAGCAGTCGATCGGCCGCCGTCGATAGGCTTCAGTTTCGCCATGCCCCGCCTGCCCCGGTTTCGAGCCATTTCCGCTGAAACTCCACTTCTAGCAAAGCGCGGCCCATTTCGAAAGCGTCCGCGGGCCAAGTTCCACGCCTTAAACGCTCCGTTAACCGACGCTTCCTAGTGTGAGACGAGCGAGTGTGCGTCATGTGTTCATTTCCGGCATGAGGACGCCACCGTGACCTTCGCACGGCGATCGGGTTTGGTAGTAATGGGCTTTTCAGCCTCGGCGATAGCCATGGCTGCATTCGGCCTGCCTCCGGCCCATGCGCAAGGTCAGCCGTCGGCGACGAGCCGCCCACAGGGACCGTCCGTGCCGAGCCGCGGCCAACGAGCGGAACCGCTGGTCGACGAGTCCAACGCGGCGCCGGATATCGCCGGGGTGATTCCCTCGGATGACCCTTCGCAGGATCAGTTCCAGGACGACGGCGATGAACCGCGACCGCGGATCGGTCAGCGCACGATCATTCTTGACGGCGACCTGACCGTGCCCGGCGAACCGCCGGTGCTGCGCGACGGCATCGTCGATGTCGGCGAGCCGGAGGCGCCCCAGGATGGCGTCGATCCCAACAACATTGACACGCGCCCGCCCGAGGATATCGCGATTTTCGAAAACCCTCCGGCCGGATTTGATCCGCTGCTGTTCCAGATCGAGGAAACAGAACCGCTGGACGACCGCCGGACGCGCCGGCTGTTCACCCTCGAGCCCTTCGATCCGATCGGCATTCCCGTCGGCAGCTTCGTGTTGTTCCCGGAACTCGAGTTTGGCGCCAGCGCGTTCAATAATCTGTTTCGCAGCCCGGCCGCGAGGTCCGACACGTCATTCGATGTCCGCCCCTCCGCACGCCTCGTCTCGAACTGGCGGGCCCATGCGCTCGAGTTCCGCACGACCGGTACGCTCAGCTATTTCACCGAGTTCGACAGCGAGAACGAGTCGGGCTACCTGGCCGAAGCCCGCGGCCGGATCGACGTGACACGCCGCACCAACCTGCAAGCCACCGCCTCCCGCGAGCTGACCCAGGAGAGTCGATCCGCGATCGATGCGTCGACGGTCGGCGACCGTGTCGACGTGATCACGGACCGCGCCACGCTCGCTCTTCAGCACCGGTTCAATCGACTGACGCTGCAGCTACGCGGCTCGGTAACCGACCAGCAGTTCGGCAACACCTCGACTGGCAACGTGACTTCGCAGAACGACGACCGGGACCTGAAGACGTACGAGGAAGCGATCCGCGCAACGTGGGAGCTGAAGCCCACGCTGTTTCTGTTCTCGGAGTTGGCAATCAACCAGCGCGAGAGCGAGCGGGCGGCGCAGTCCGACAACATTCGTCGCGATTCGAAGGGCGAACGCTATCGCGCGGGTCTCGGGTTCGGCAACACCGGCCAGATCCTGCGCGGCGAGATCAGCTTGGGTTATGGCGTGCAGCGGCCAGACGATCCGCGACTCTCGAACATCAGTGGTATTCTGATCGATTCTAATCTGGCCTGGCGCCTCTCCGAGCTGACGTCGGTGCTGTTCAGCGCCAGCTCGGACGTGGTGGAGACGACCACCGCTGGTGCCGGCGGCGTGTTGACGCATCAGGTCGGCGTCGAGGCACGGCACGCCTTCCGGCGCCAATTGATTGGCAGCGCCGGGCTGAACTACACTTTACAGGACTTCGCCGGCGTCGAAATCATCGAAACCGAATGGCGGGCCACTCTCGGCGTCGAATACTTCCTCAACCGAGAAGCCGTGCTGTTCGGCCGCTTCGCCCACACCATTTTCAACTCTACCGAGCCAAACACGGACTACACGTCCGACGAGATACGCCTGGGACTAAGACTCAGGCGTTGAGCGTGACCAAACGCCCACACTGTCGGTGACCCGCAGATGTTTCGGCTGAGTGGATCGGGGCCTTAGAGCTCACCCCTGTCCGTTGCAATCGGCTGGGACCTGGCCGGACGTCGCCGGCCGCGCTCGCTCTTGGCGTCGGCCCCGCGCGAGAGTTTGGCGGAAGCTTCGTCGAGCTTCCGGAGGGCGGCATCGAAGGCATCGCGGAGCGCGATCTGGATGTCTTCGTGCTCGCGGTTGTCGTCACGCGCGCTTTGGATGAGTATGGGCGGTTGCCCCGGAACGCCGACTTCGATCTTGATCAGGAACGGATTGCCACCCTTGGAATGGCGGTGAGGGCGGGCAACGACGACGCGGCCAGAGGTCATCCGGCTGAAGCGCTTGGAGAGCTTGTTGAATTTCTCCGTAATCTTGGCTTCGAGTGCGGTGCTCTTCTCAACTCCGTTGAACTCGATCTCGAGTGGCGTTTCCATGAAACCCTTGCCTTTCCGGACCGCCGGTCAGGATGACAGTCCCATGACTAAGGTGAGCGGTTCGCCGACGGTGGTCAAGCGGGGTTCGTGGGATCGTTCTTAACAAAGAGCAAATGACCGCTGCTTGCAGTGCAACATGGATCGCTGCTCACGTGTCGTCGTCACGGCTTGAAGAACGACGTGAAGTCGGACCATTGCTCGATCCGGAACGCGCGGATGTCACGAACGCACCCGGCGAACCACTGCAAGGACGCGAGCGCGTTCATGGCGGCGAACAGGTTCGCCAAATCCTCGCGCTCACAGACGTAGACGCTGCCTTGGACATTGCTGAAGCCGAACCGCTCCAGCGTCTGTTTGATTTCGGAATAGGCTTGCGGAACACCCTTAGGGTGCCGAAGTTCTACCTGCGCCACGACGAGATCGAAAGCGATGGCGAACATCAGCGTTCCTGCGGGTCGCCGATGAGACACTCCAGCCGATAATCGAGTTCCTCGCCTGATTGAACGACGCGAACACGGACGACGGGGCCCCGATCCGAGGGCCGCGCCGTGTTGTCGAGGATTTCGTAAACGGGACCATGCACGCCGAACCGGCGCCAGCGCCCGAAGGAGGCGATTACGTCGGTCTCATAGACCTGTGGTGCGCGGAGCAGCTGGTTCATGACCTGAAAACTGCTCCGTTTCGGGGGGGAAGTCCAGATGGCTATTCCCCGGCTCTCGCCGCGCCGGCCCTCAACGCGGCAGCGCGGTCTTGCCCATCAGCGCCTTGTCGATGGCGTGGGCCGCCTGCCGGCCCTCGCGGATCGCCCAGACGACGAGCGACTGGCCGCGGCGGATGTCGCCGGCGGCGAACAGCTTGTTGTCGCCGGCCAGCTTGTAGTCGCGTTCGCTGGCGTCGAGCCCCTTGAAGCGGCCGCGCGCGACCACCGGCAGCGCGAGTTCGCCCACCACATCGGTCTCGACCGGGCCGCCGAAGCCCATCGCCAGCAGCACGAGATCGGCGTCCAGCGTGCCTTCGGTGCCTGGCACCGGCTGCATTTTCGCGTCGACGCGGGTGTAGTGGAGCTTCTTGATCTGGCCTGCTTCTCCCGAGAAGTGCGTCGTCGAGATGGAATACTCGGTCTTGGCGCCCTCGGCTTGCGAGGACGACACGCGCATCTTCATTGGCCAGTTCGGCCAGGTGAGGTCCTTGTTCTCCTTCTGCGGCGGCTGCGGCATGATCTCGAGCTGGGTGACGCTCTTGGCGCCCTGCCGGAACGAGGTGCCGATGCAGTCCGAGCCCGTGTCGCCGCCGCCGATGACGATGACGTGCTTGTCCTTGGCGCTGAGTTCCTTGACTGCCTTCACCGGCTCTCCGGCAACGCGGCGGTTCTGCTGGGGCAGGAAGTCCATCGCATAGTGGATGCCGTCGAGATCGCGGCCGGGCGCCTTGGCAAAGAAGTCGAACGGCTGCTCCGAGCCGATGGCGATCAACACAGCGTCGTGGCTGGCCTCGAGCTCACGCGCGGGGATGTCTTTGCCGACCTGTACGCCGCAGTGGAACGTCACGCCCTCGGCCGTCATTTGGCTGACGCGGCGATCGATGATCTGTTTTTCCATCTTGAAGTCGGGGATGCCGTAAACGAGAAGACCGCCGGGACGGGCGTTCTTTTCGTAGACGTGGACATCGTGGCCGGCGCGCGCCAACTGCTGTGCGGCTGCGAGACCCGCCGGGCCCGAGCCGATGATGGCGACTTTCTTGCCGGTTTTCGTCTCCGGCGGCTCTGGTACGACCCAGCCCTCCTCGAAGGCACGGTCGACGATCGCGCACTCGATGGTTTTGATGGTGACGGGCTTATCGTCGATGTTGAGCGTGCAGGCCGCCTCGCACGGCGCCGGGCAAACGCGGCCAGTAACTTCGGGGAAGTTGTTGGTCGAGTGCAGGTTCTCGGCCGCGCGCTTCCAATCACCCTTGTAGACGAGGTCGTTCCAGTCCGGGATCTGGTTGTTGACCGGGCAGCCGTTGTGACAATAAGGGATGCCGCAATCCATGCAGCGGCTGGCCTGTTTCTTGACCTCGCCCTCGGCCAGCGGCACCACGAACTCGTGCCAGTGCTTCACGCGCTCCTCGACCGGCTTGTAGCTCCGGTCTGAGCGGTCGAGTTCCATAAATCCCGTCGGCTTGCCCATGGTCGTTCTGACTTCCAAGTCAATTTGTTTCAAACAAGCTCATACATCAGGGTCCACAGGCGACGATAGCGCTCGTTGGCGAACTCGGCCCAGCTCAATCACGGTAACTGAGCCAACAAGGCTTTGTCCGAGAGACTCGATGCTCTTACAAACGGCGGCGACTGCCTCGACAATGCCACCAGGAAAGCGATCAACCTGGGTGATGACAATGCCGACGGCGGGAACGCCGTCACGAATGGTCAAATCACTGAAGTCCTTGTCCTCCGTGATCACAATCCTCCGTTGCGCTGTCGCCAACTGAAGCACCAATTCGTCCGGTTGCGAACGGCATACCTCGCTGCCCCATGTCACGTCATGTCCCAGTTCGCGCAGGGATCGAACGAGTTGCTTCGGAAAACACTCGTCGACCAAGAACCGCACGTCTCACTCCGCTGCCGTTACGAGACGTTCGTTGGCGAGAAGATCTGCGGCGAAGGTCTGGGCTGCATAAACATCTTCTCGCGTGAGCGTCGGATATGCGTCAAGCAGCTCCGCGATCGAAGTTCCCTTTCCGAGCCAGCGCAGGATAGTCTCAACAGGTATGCGCGTGCCGCGAATGACCGGCTTTCCCGACATGATCTTGGCATCCCAAACAATCCGTTCGTGTGCCATTCGCCTTCTCCTCGATCGTCTTCACATTGTCTAAGCCAACGCTCTCGGCTTCTCGGCTTCATCCCTCGCCTTGGCCAACTCGGTCAATGCGCGGTGATACTCGGTCGGCATGACTTTCTTGAACTTCGGCAACCAGCCCGCGAAGTCCTTGAGGATCGCCTGCGCGCGCGCCGAGTTGGTGTAGTGCGCATGGCGGACGAGCAGCGCATGCAGCCGCTCGACATCCTGGAAGCGCATGTCGGACATGACGCCTGCGAGCGGCCGGCTTGCGGCGTCGCCATTGGATCTGGCCAGCTTGGCGACGAGCGCCGGATCACCCTCGACGGCCTCCAGTTGCACCATCTCCTTGTTGAGGCGGCCCTCGAAGTCACCGTGAACGTCGAGCACGTAGGCGATGCCGCCCGACATGCCGGCCGCGAAGTTGCGTCCCGTCGGCCCGAGCACCACGACGCAACCGCCGGTCATGTACTCGCAGCCATGGTCGCCGGTGCCTTCGACCACGGCGGACGCGCCCGAGTTGCGCACGGCGAAGCGCTCGCCGGCGACACCGCGGAAATAGCACTCACCCTGTATGGCACCGTACAGCACGGTGTTGCCGACGATGATGCTCTCCTCTGGCACGATGCCGGACAGGGCATTGGGCCGGACGATGAGCTTGCCGCCCGACAGTCCCTTGCCGACATAGTCGTTGCCTTCACCGACCAGATCGAGCGTCACGCCCGCCGCCACCCAGGCACCGAACGCCTGCCCAGCCGTACCTTTCATGGTCAGCCAGATCGTGTCCTCGGGCAGGCCCGCGTGACCGTAGCGCTTGGCGATGCGACCCGAGAGCATGGCGCCGGTCGAGCGGTCGACATTGCGGATATCGATTTCCGCCTTCACGGGCTTGCGGTGCTCGAGCGCGGGCCGGGCCAGTTCGATCAGCTTGTTGTCGAGGACCTTGTCGAGCCCGTGATTCTGCCGCTCGGAGTTGCGGATGGCGACCGACTTCGGCACATGCGGACGATAGAAGAGGTTCGTGAAGTCGAGTCCCCGCGCCTTCCAATGCTCAATGGCGCGATCCTTGCCGAGGTACTCTGTCTGGCCGATCATCTCGTCGAATGTGCGGAAGCCCGATGCGGCCATCAGCTCGCGTACTTCCTCGGCGACGAAGAAGAAGTAGTTGATGACGTGCTCGGGCTTGCCCTTGAACTTGGCGCGCAGCACCGGATCCTGCGTGGCGACGCCGACGGGGCAGGTGTTGAGATGGCACTTGCGCATCATGATGCAACCGGCGGCGATGAGCGGAGCCGTCGCGAAGCCGAACTCGTCGGCCCCCAGAAGCGCGCCGACGATGACATCGCGTCCCGTGCGCAAGCCGCCATCCACCTGCACCGCGATGCGGCCGCGCAGCCGGTTGAGCACCAGCGTCTGATGGGTTTCGGCGAGGCCGATCTCCCAAGGCGAACCGGCGTGCTTGATCGAGGTCAGCGGCGAGGCGCCCGTGCCACCCTCGAAACCCGAGATGGTCACGTGATCGGCGCGCGCCTTGGCGACGCCCGCGGCCACGGTGCCAACACCGACTTCGGACACGAGCTTAACCGACACGTCACCTTCGGGGTTGACGTTCTTCAGGTCGAAGATGAGCTGCGCCAGATCCTCGATCGAGTAGATGTCGTGATGCGGCGGCGGCGAGATCAGCGCCACGCCCGGTGTCGAATGGCGCACCTTTGCGATCACCGCGTCGACCTTGTGGCCGGGCAGCTGGCCGCCCTCGCCTGGCTTGGCCCCTTGCGCCATTTTGATCTGCATCATGTCTGCGTTGACGAGGTATTCGGTGGTGACGCCGAAGCGGCCGGACGCGACCTGCTTGATCGCCGAGCGCATGCTGTCCCCGTTCGGCATGGCCACAAACCGGTCGGCTTCCTCGCCACCCTCGCCGGTGTTCGACTTGCCGCCGATGCGATTCATGGCGATCGCGAGCGTGGTGTGCGCCTCGCGGCTGATCGAGCCGAAGCTCATCGCGCCCGTGGAGAACCGCTTGACGATGGTCGCCGCCGGTTCGACCTCGGCCAGGGGCACGGGCTTCCGACCCATGGCCTCGGCCGAGCGGATGTGGAACAAGCCGCGCATCGTGTAGAGCTGCTCGGCCTGATCGTTGATCGACTGTGCGTAATCGCGATAGGCCTTCGGCACCCTGCCGGCGGCGGCGTCGCTGTTGTCGGTCCCGCGGACGGCGTGCTGCAGATCGGCGACCACCTGCGGCCGCCAGACGTGCGCCTCGCCTCGAACGCGATAAGCGTATTCGCCACCGACATCGAGCGCGCCATCGAGAACAGGCACGTCGCCGAAGGCAAGCGCGTGGCGCTCCACCGTTTCGCGTGCAACCTCGCGAAGGCCAATGCCTTCGATCTGGGTGTGGGTGCCAGTGAAGTACTTCTTTACGAAACTCGACCGCAAGCCGATGGCGTCGAAGATCTGCGCGCCGCAATAGGACTGGTACGTCGAGATACCCATCTTGGCCATGACCTTGAGCATGGCTTTGCCGATCGACTTGATGTAGCGCTTTTTGACCTCGTCGGCGGTGAGTTTTGGGTCGAGATCCGGGAGCATGGCCCCGAGCGTCTCGAACGCGATGTAGGGGTTGATCGCCTCGGCCCCATAGCCCGCGAGCGTGCAGAACTGATGCACCTCGTGGGCTTCGCCGGTCTCGACCACGAGGCCGACCGACGTGCGCAGACCCTGCTTGATCAGATGATGATGGACCGCGCTGGTTGCGAGCAACGATGGGATCGCCACTCGGTCCGAACCAAGCGCACGATCCGACAGAATGATGATGTTGAACTCGTTCGAGCGGACGGCTTCCTCGGCCTCCGCGCACACGCAATCGAGCGCCGGACCCATGCCCGACACGCCCTTGTCGACCGGATAGGTGATGTCGAGCGTGATCGACGAGAAGTGGTTGTCTTTCATCTCGCCGATGGCGCGCACGCGCTCGAGATCCTCGTTGGTGAGGATCGGCTGGCAGACCTCCAGGCGTTTGACGCGCGAGGTGCCCTCGAGATCGAGGATGTTGGGGCGTGGACCGATGAACGAGACGAGGCTCATCACCAGTTCCTCGCGGATACTGTCGATCGGTGGATTGGTGACCTGCGCGAAGTTCTGCTTGAAGTAGGTGTGCAAGAGCTTGGGCTTGGACGACAGCGCCGAGATCGGCGTATCGGTGCCCATGGAGCCGATAGCCTCCTGGCCAGTCTCGGCCATGGGAGACAAGAGTAGCTTGAGGCTTTCCTGCGTGTAGCCAAACGCCTGTTGCAGATCGAGCAACGACACATTCGACTTTTTGACGGCCTTGGCCGGCGGCAACGGCAAATCGGAGACCATGATCTGGGTGCGCTTCAGCCAGGTTTCGTAGGGGTGGCTGGCGGCGATCTCGGCCTTCAGTTCCTCGTCGGAAACAATGCGGCCTTTTTCGAGGTCGATCAGCAGCATCTTGCCGGGTTGCAAGCGCCACTTCTTGACGATGTTCGCCTCGTCGACGGGCAGCACGCCCGACTCTGATGACATGATCACCACGTCGTCCTTGGTAACCAGATAGCGCGCGGGCCTCAGCCCATTGCGATCGAGCGTGGCGCCGATCTGGCGGCCGTCGGTGAAGGCCATGGCGGCGGGGCCGTCCCACGGCTCCATCAGACAGGCGTGGTATTCGTAGAAGGCGCGGCGCTTGCCGTCCATCATCGGATTGCCGGCCCATGCTTCGGGGATCAGCATCATCGCGGCATGGGAGAGCGAGTACCCGCCCATGACCAGAAATTCGAGCGCGTTGTCGAAGCAGGCGGTGTCCGATTGCCCTTCGTAGGAGATCGGCCACAGCTTGGTGATATCGGCGCCGTAGAGTGGCGACGAAACCGACGCCTGCCGGGCCGCCATCCAGTTGACGTTGCCGCGCAGCGTGTTGATCTCGCCGTTGTGGGCGACCATGCGGTAGGGATGCGCGAGCTTCCACGACGGGAACGTGTTGGTGGAGAATCGCTGATGCACCAGCGCCATCGCCGACAACAGCCGATCGTCCGACAGGTCCTTGTAATAGGACTTCACCTGATACGACAGGAACATGCCTTTGTAGACCAGCGTGCGGCTCGACAGCGAGACCGTGTAGTGGCCGATGTCGCGGCCCTTGTAGGCCTGATGGATCGCGTTGGAGACGACCTTGCGGACCAGGAACAAGCGGCGCTCGAACTCGTCGTCCGATATACCCTCGGGGCGAGCGATGAAAACTTGCCGGTGAACCGGCTCGGTATTGCGCACGAGGTCGGACAGGCAGCTCGAATCCACCGGTACCGCTCGCCAACCGATCAGCGTGAGGCCTTCGTCTTTGAGACACCGCCCCCAGACGCGCTTGCAATGGGCCATGAGCCGCTCGTCTTCAGGCATGAAAACGTGGCCGGCCGCGTAGTGTCCGGGCTCGGGCAACGTCACACCGATCTTGGCGCATTCCGCCGAGAGGAACGCGTGAGGGATCTGGATCAAAATGCCGGCGCCGTCGCCCGCGAGCGGATCCGCGCCGACCGCTCCGCGATGCTCGAGGTTCTCGAGGATGTGAAGGGCGTCTTCGACAATGCGATGCGACTTGCGCCCCTTCATGTCGGCAATGAAGCCGACGCCGCACGCATCGTGCTCGCGCGAGGGGTCATAGAGCCCTTGCGCCTCTGGCTGCTCATAGAGGTCCGGGCCGCACTCGCCGCTGCTCACGATGTTCGTCATTGGTGGTCCTCGAAAGCCGGAAGCGCCTGGCGCTGCAAAAGTCGTCGGATGGGTGCGGATCGTTACGTGTCGGCGAGCGGTACGATGGCCTGCGGCAGATTTTCCTGTTGGGTTATCCCGTTCAGGCGACCGCGGCGCAAGGCATCTCTGTCAGACGCCCGCGCACCGTTTTCGCGCTCGTTTGGGCGCTGGAAATGGCGAGCCCATCGGATAGGTCGAGGCACGCGCCGTGAGGGCCAGCGCGCACGCCCGCGTGCTCCGCTCAAAAACCGGCAATCGATGTGCGTTCCCAACCGGCACGACTGAACTCCCTGATCCGCCCCGTGCGGAGCGCCCGACGGCGCCGCCGCAACAAAGGACAGGAAGGCTGACCTTTCATGTCATTTTGCAGATTTTTGACCGTGACACAAGCACCCGTGCGAGGGGGCGCAATTCGAACGGGCGGTCGGTGCGGCTCACCCGCAATAGGAAATGGGTGGAGGCGCGAGCCTCCACCCACCGTGGCCGATGCCATCTCCGAGAACTCCGCGATTCTACGCGCCTGCCGGCCAGGATCGCGGAGAGATCAGGACGGGATCAGGATTTGTCCTCGATCTGCCTGACATTGACGGCAGTCCCGATCGGGATCGTGCGTGGCTTCAGCCGCTCCGGAACATTGCGGTGAAGCGCGATGTCGAGCAACCCGTCCTTCAGCTCAGCGGACTGGACCTCGACATGGTCGGCGAGCTGGAACCGGCGCTCGAACGACCGGGCCGCTATGCCGCGGTGCAGGAAGTGGCGGTTGGGGTCGTCCTGTGTCTTCTCGCCGCGCACAACGAGCACGGTGTCTTTCACTTCGAGCTTGAGCTCGGGATCGGTGAAGCCGGCGACCGCCATGGTGATGCGGTACTCGGTCTCGGTCAGGCGCTCGATGTTGTAGGGCGGGAAGCCGGTTTCGGCGTCGAAGCCTTGGGCACCGTCGAGAAGCTGGAACAGCCGGTCGAAGCCGATGGTCGAGCGCTGGAAGGGTGTAAAATCGATCTGTCGCATGGTCATGTCCTCATGTTGAGCAACGTGGGTCCGGCCTTTGGCACCTGGATTTCTCCCCGATGCCGGCCCGGCGTTTCGTCTTGCGCCCCCTCATGAGGCGGGCGCTCCCAACATTTAGAAACGCCCGCGCGCGCTTCAAGGCCCGTGCGCACGAGTTGAAGGCGCGGCGGCCACAGCCCACTGCCGAACGGAGACAACCCTCGGTTATGGAACGCGATTTGAGAATCCTTCATGCGCCGTTCATATTGCCGCCATCAGTCTGACATTGCCAAGGGAGGCGAGACAAACCGTTTGGAGAAGGCTCAACCCATGTTCACGCGTCATCTTGCGGCTGGCATGATCGCCGCCGTACTCGCGTCAGGAAGTGCTGCAACCGCCGCCGACTTGTCGAGCGGATACCCCGAGCAACGCTACGGCTCGGCCTACGACGATCCGCGCTATGCCGACATCTACCGGGACGATACACCGCCGCGCCGTGAGCCGTACCAGGATAGCTATCGTGGTGATCGCGACGATGACGATGACGACGATGACGGTCGCGACCCCCGCTACACGCACGGGGATTCGAACCATCGGTCACCACAGGCCTACCTGCCGCCGATGCGGCCAACCGCCCGATATACGTACAACGGCCGTCATCACGGCGACGGCTGCGTCCCTCGTCACCTTATAAAGCAGCGACTGCGCGCTGAGGGCTGGAGCGATTTCCATGACCTCGAACTGACGGGTAACACCGCCCATGTCAGGGCTCGGCGACCATCGGGGCGGCTGTTCGAACTCAAGGTCGACCGGTGCACCGGCGAGATCGTCAACGCGCGGCCGTTCGGACCCCACATCTACGGGCAGCGCCGGTATTCGCGCGCCTACTAAGCGAGGCGGGCGAGTGAGGCGCGCTCGTGGTCCGGACCCGAGATTTGCTTCCCCTCGTGGATCGCAACACGGCAAATGTCGGAACCATCGGCAACACGAGCCGTTTTATGGTTCGAGTGTAGCTGTTGCATCTGACGTTTGGTTCCGAGACCAGCCGCCGGCGGGGACCAAACGTCAGATGCGCTACACGACCAGAGCAGCAGCGTCGCTGAACGTCGCAACCCGCCGCATGGCGTTTCTTGCAATGAACAGCCAGCATTTTTCAAGAGGGCCGAAACCAGGGCACCAAGTCCGAAGCCTTCAAGTGACGACCGACCGAGGTGAGCACCGCTGAGGCACGCCTAACCCGCCCAGACGCTCACCTGGAGGCTACCTTCGAACGGCTTCGAGCTGCTATGGGTTAAGTCGTCCGACTCGGGCTGGCCGTGGCAACGCGACCGTCCTGGCGGGGCAAATCACGCCCAACTGCGCGCGGAGCCTCAGATGGAACTCGTCTCACTCGCCAAGAACCCGATCCCGAGCGGCGCCATCGTCGGCACCGTCGCCGGCTATGACGGCGCGCCGCTGAGGTTCGCCCGCTGGGAGGCCACCCGCAGCCCTCGCCGCGGCACCGTCTGCCTGTTCGGCGGGCGTGGCGAATACATCGAGAAGTACTTCGAGGTGATCGCGGACCTGAGACGCCGCGGCTTCGCGGTTGCTAGCCTCGACTGGCGGGGTCAAGGAGGATCGTTTCGGTCCCTCAAGAACCCGCGCAAGGGCCACATCAACGACTTCGCGGAATACGATCGCGACCTCGTGCGCTTCATGCGCGAGATCGTGCTGCCCGATTGCCCGCCGCCCTATGTGGCGCTAGCGCATTCCATGGGCGGGGCCATCTTGTTGCGCAACGCGATCGAGCCGGGCTCGTGGTTCTCGCGCATGGTGCTGGCAGCGCCGATGATTGCGCTGAGCCCGACCAAGGTGCGGCTGCCGACCGCCGTCGTGCGCGGCTATGCTGAGACGGTGGCCCGTTTTGGGTTCGCGTCCGCCTACATCCAGGGCGGCACCGACAAGCCGGAGGAAACCGCTGCATTCGAGGGCAACCCCCTCACCTCTGACCGGGAGCGATGGGCGCGCAACAAGGCGGTGTTGGATTTGGCGCCCCACTTGGGGCTCGGATCGCCGACCGTCGGCTGGGTGCGCGCGGCCTACCGGGCGATGGAGCGGCTGGGCTCGCCTGGATACGCGGCCGCCGTCCAGATTCCGCTTCTGCTGTTCGCGGCGGGCAATGACCGCATCGTCTCGACGCGGGCGATCGAGGATTTCAGTGCCGATCTCAAGGTCGGCTCGACACTACTTATCCCCAACGCCCGGCACGAGATCCTGCAGGAATGTGAAACCGTGCGGCAGCGGTTCTGGGCGGCGTTCGATGCTTATCTCGGCATCAACGAGGCCGCGGCCTGATCCACCAGCGTCTACAGGTTAGCCAGCCAGCACTCTCAGCGCCTCGGCATGCAGGCGCGGATCGCCGGCGGCCACGATGCGTCCGCCCTCGGTGGCCGGCCCGCCGTCCCAAGTCGTGATCCGGCCGCCCGCGCCTTCGATGATCGGGATCAGCGCGACGATGTCGTGCGATTTCAGCCCAGCCTCGACGACGACGTCGACAAAACCCGCAGCCAGCATCGCATAGGCGTAGCAATCGCCGCCGTAGCGTGTCATCCGGGCCCGCGATTTCATCTGCTGAAAGCCGGCGGCTTCTCTTCCCGGCGCAAAGAGGTCGGGATCCGTTGTCGAGAAGGTGGCGTCGGAAAGCTTGGCGCAGGCCCGCGTCTTGATACGGCGCACCTTGCCGTCTGCGATCCGCAGATAGGAGGCACCCTGGCCACACCAAAGCCGCTCGCGGGTGTAGGGCTGATCCATGAGGCCCAGAATGGGGCTTTCGCCGTCCAGGAGGCCAATCAATGTTCCCCACAGCGGATAGCCCATGATGAACGCGCGGGTACCGTCGATCGGATCAACAACCCAGCGGAAGCGGGCCGCAGCCGATCGCGTGCCGTACTCTTCGCCCACGAGTCCGTGGTCGGGAAACGCGCGCGAAATCGCTTTTGCAATGACCCGTTCGGCGGCGCGGTCCGCGGCCGTGACCGGATCGAACGCTAGGGTTCCAGCGGCGACGTTGCCATCGACTGGGTTGCCACCCGCCTTGTTGTCGACGGTAATCACCTTGCGAAAATGAGGAAGTATTGCCTTGGCTGATTGGTCCGCCAGGTCTTGGGCAAAGGTCAGTAGCGATTTGACAGAAGGTGTGGACTTCTGGGTCACAGCAACTCGCAAGGTTGACGAATTTTGGACAGTCCGAATACTTTGGCCAGTTCCGCCGAGCTTAATTCGACTGGTTGTGGCCACATGCTTGACACTCCAATGTGACAGAGTTGCACAAAATGTTGCGAGTTAGTGACATGTTCACGACGTTAGCGAACAATCAACCCTTCGTCGCGTTGCGTATTCTCGCAAACCACAGCATCGTCTCAGGTGTGGCCGATTGAGTTGCTTCGTTGGTCACTGCCCACTTTGGGCGTTTCCTCCCTGGACTTGGGCCGTTCGTCGACACGAACGGCCTTTTTTTGAGCGAGCTAACGGCGCAACACCGCGAATTTGATCGCTATTTCGTTAGTCTCCCGTCATTTCGCCATATCGGGCGACCTGAGCTCATCTCACTTGTGCCAGCAGCCCTGCAAAAATTGCATTTGAAAATTGTGCGCCGCACCGCTATTTATTGCATTGCGGGATCGTTGAGCCTTGCTCGCGGTTCCGCAGCCCTCCTTGGGCGTTTCCTCCCTAGACTTGGGCCATCCGCTAACCCCGGATGGCCTTTTTTCTTGCCCCCAATCGGTACAGTCGAGTGCACTTTTGCGTTCAGCTGACGATCACGAGACGGTCATTAGCTCTGCGGCGCAACATCACTTAAGATCTATGTCTGACGGGAGTAGTCTGCGTCACTGTCTTGGACATTTCCTCCTCCGACCTGGGCCGTGCCAACGTGCGGCCTTATTTTTTGGCCCCCGATTTCGGGGCGCAGGTATCCGGTCCAGAAAAATCTCTCCGCGGCTCGCGCCAGCGTTACTCTGCGGCCGACCGCCGCTCTATGAGCAGCGGGAACTCTTTGATGAGCCGTCCCGTCAAAATCATCAGATGCCGTTCGAGTTCGACGAACCCAGCCGTGGGCGACATGGTCGCCTCCTCCAGATAGAGCCCGCGGTTGATCTCGATCTGAAGTGCGTGCGCGCGCGTGAAGGGCGTCCATAGTGCTCCGTGATGTAGCCGCCCGCGTAGGGACGATTGAGCTGCACATCGTAGCCTAGCCCGGTCAATACGTCCCGCGTGAACCGCGTCAGGCGGCTGTCACACGAGGCCCCGAAACGGTCGCCGAGCACGAAATCTGGACGGCGCGCGCCACTCGGCATCGAGGAGGCCGACGGCATCGAGTGGCAGTCGATCAGGATCGAATAGCCGAACTGCGCTCGCGTCTCGTCCAACAGCTGGGTCAGTGCGGCATGGAATGGCAGATAAAGCTGCTCGATGCGTTCAAGCGCAACGCCGAGCGGCATGCGCTTCCGATAGATCTCCTCGCCGTCGGCTACGATGCGCGCGATGGTGCCGAGCCCGCCCACGACACGCACAGATTGGGTATTGGCGTAGTCCGGCAGCGGTGTGTCGAACAACTCTGGATCGAGCTCATAGGCCTCGCGGTTGAGGTCGAGGTAGGCGCGCGGGAAACGGGCTGCGATCAGCGGCGCGCCGAACTCGGCCACGTGCCGGAACAATTCGTCGACGTACCCGTCTTCGGATTTCCTGAGTGCCAGAGGATCGAGCCGCGACTGCGCAAGAAAATGCTCGGGGTAAACGCGTCCCGAGTGGGGCGAGCAAAGGACAAAAGGCGCGGTCTGCTCGCATGGAGCATGCACGCGAAACGGCGGCGTGAGCTCCTTCTTGATCGACGCTCGTTCGCGGTGAGGCATGCGACTTGCAGATCCTGGGGCTTGCTGGCGAACGTTTCGGAGAAAGGCTTTAAATTCTCCGGCAGACCCGCGAGCCGGAGGCCGGCGCGCTGCGACCAGACTGGAACGCACGCTGGACATCACTGTGCCAAGCTGGTCTCGATCTGTCCATGGCGAGACGAGCAGATCACAATTCTAACCGTGGAAATGCCTCGGAAGGGGTTCGGCGACAAAACTTCACTGCCCGTTTACCAAACTCGCGTCAGATTTGACTGACATTTGATCGATCCGCAGCTATCGTCACAGCCAAGTAAAGTGAGTATTCATGACCGTGAACCCGTCCCAGCTCCCCATCTGTCGCATCCTTCTGGCCGAAGATGACGATTCGATGCGCGGGTTCCTCGAACGGGCGCTGACCAAGGCTGGCTACGCCGTGATCGCTTTCCCGAATGGCGCCGAAGCGCTCGAGCGGCTCAAGGAAGAGCCTTTCACGCTTCTGCTGACGGACATAGTGATGCCGCGCATGGACGGAATAGAACTGGCACGGCGGGCGAGTGAACTCGACCCCGAGCTCAAGATCATGTTCATCACCGGCTTCGCGGCGGTTACGCTCAACAACGACAGTGCCGCACCCAAAGATGCGCGCGTCTTGTCAAAACCATTCCACCTGAAAGACCTTGTCCGCGAAGTCGACCGGCTGCTGGCAGCTTGAAGCCTCAAAGCTCGAACGGCATCGAGACTGGCCGAAGCTACCGGGTGACCACCAAAATCCGAGACCTCCCGGGCGAGAAAAATTAAGCGCAGCGGATTGGGATGCTGAGGCTTGCGTCTCTGGCGCAATGTGGATATACGGGGCGCTCCCCAGAGTGGCTCAAGCCCAGATTGGCAGACAGTAGCTCGGACGGGCGCGTAGCTCAGCGGTAGAGCACTACCTTGACATGGTAGGGGTCACAGGTTCGATCCCTGTCGCGCCCACCATCCATTTCGAAAATCTGGTGTCCCAATGAAGGTCCGTAATTCTCTGAAGTCACTCCGCTCGCGCCACCGCGATAATCGTGTCGTGCGCCGTAAGGGTCGCGTTTATGTGATCAACAAGACGCAAAAGCGCTTCAAGGCCCGCCAGGGCTGACGTTGGCGGACTTTTCATTGGGCCTTTGACGACTGGCGTCTCTCATCCTAGAATTGAGACATGAGCCAGAAGAGCGCTTTACTTTCTTCCGTCATCCTTGGTCTCGCCGTCTCGTTTGCATGGGTCGCGACCAATACCATCGCGCAGGCCCAGCGCGCGCCCGAGCAAGAGCCGCAGGTTCGGCCGCGGTCCGCTCCGCCCAGCGGAAGCCCGGGCGCAACGCCACCCCGCCGCAGCGACGTTCCAGGGGCCGACGCGCAAGGGCGCAGCGCACCGCGCAATGAGCTGACCCGGCCGCCCGGCAAAGACACGCAAGCCGCCAAGAAAAAGCCCGCGCCGCCCGACACGCCTGAAGCGCGCGACAAGGCGTTGAGCAATCTCTACGCCCAGCTCGCAACCTCGGCTGACCCGGGCGAGGCCGGCCCCATCGCGGCGGCCATCGAGATGCTGTGGGTGCAGTCGGGCAGCGACACCGTCTCGCTGCTGCTCGCGCGCGCCACCCAGGCCGTCGTGGAGCGAAAGACCGAGCTTGCGGAACAACTGCTGGACGCGGTCGTCGAGCTTGCGCCCGATTTCGCCGAAGGGTTGGCGCGGCGGGCCTACTTTCACTACTCGGAGAACGATTTCGGGCGCGCCGTCGCAGACTTGAAGCGAGCGCTTGCCCTGGAACCCAACCATTATCGCGCCCTCGATGGGCTGGTCGCCATCCTGCGCGAGGGGGGGCAAAAGGCGCCCGCGCTTAAGGTGCTCAAGCAGCTCGAGCAGGTGCACCCGCATTGGCCAGGGATCGAAGACAAGCTGCGCGAACTCGAGCGTGAGGTCGAGGGGCAGGGAATCTGATTCTGGCTGTCGCGCGAACTGACGTCCAGAGGCAGGCGGCGAGGTATCAAGGGTGAGCGCGCGGGACGAGGAGCGCTCGTCCCGGCTGATGCACCCGCAACGGCTGGGGGCAGATCACCCCGCGACCGGCTCACCCTTTTCGTTGATGAAGGCAATCCGGATCATGTTGGTCGTGCCCGGCGATCCGAGCGGCACGCCGCATGTGATGAGGATACCTTCACCAGGCTTGGCAAACCCTTCCTGGAATGCAATCCGACAGGCCTTCGATACGACGTCTGACAGATTTTCGGCCTCGCTTGTCAAAACGGTATGAAGTCCCCAGACCACTGCAAGGCGATGCGCCGTCGATGCGACCGTCGTCAATCCGAGAACCGGCAGCCCCGGGCGCTCACGGGCGACCCTCAGCGCCGTCGATCCGGTGGCCGTGTAGCACACGATCGCAGCCAGTTTGACGGTATCGGCGATGGTGTGCGCCGCACCCGCGATCGCATCGGCAGCAGTCGGATGCTTGTCGATTTTCGTGGCGTGAACCAGGGCCTTGTAGCCCTTGTCCCCTTCGACCTGAATAGCGATGCGGTCCATCATCTGGATGGCCTCGACCGGATACTCGCCGACTGCCGATTCGGCCGACAGCATCACCGCGTCGGCGCCGTCGAACACCGCGGTCGCCACGTCCGACACTTCGGCGCGCGTCGGCACCGGGGAGGAAATCATGCTTTCCAGCATCTGGGTTGCAACCACCACCGGCTTGCCGGCTGCGCGGGCTTTGCGCGTGATCTTTTTCTGCAGCCCGGGCACGGTCTCGATCGGCATTTCGACGCCGAGATCGCCGCGCGCGACCATGAAGCCATCGCCAGCCGCGATGATCGCGTCGAGATCGTCGATAGCCGAGGGCTTTTCGATCTTGACCATGATTGCCGCGCGCCCATCGACCCGCTTGACCACATCGGCCACGTCCTCGCCGCGTTGTACGAACGACAGCGCGATCCAGTCGGCGCCGAGATCGAGCGCGCACACGAGATCGGCCTCGTCCTTTTCTGTCAGGGGACCGACCGGCAACAGGGTGTCGGGCAGACTGATGCCCTTGCGGCTCGAAAGCGCGCCGTCGTTGAGAACGGTCGCAGTGATCCGGCCCGCCTTGTTCTCGAGAACGCGCATCCGGACCTTGCCGTCGTCGAGCAGCAGGGCATGACCCGGTTCGACAGCCTCGAAGATCTGCGGGTGCGGCAAGAACACGCGGTTTGCCGAGCCGTCGCTCTCGGTGCGATCGAAGTGAAACACTTCGCCGCTTTTCAGCGCGACACGGCCACCGGTGAAGGCACCGAGCCGGAACTTCGGCCCTTGCAGATCAACCAGAATGCCGATCGGATAGCGATTGCGTTTCGATACGGTGCGAACGGCGTAGAGCAGTTCACGCGCAACATCGTGTGATGCGTGGCTCATGTTGATGCGAAACACATCGACGCCGGCTACGAACAGTTTTTCCAGCATCTCGGGCGACGACGACGCCGGACCGAGTGTGGCGACCAGCTTGACCCTGCGATTGCGTCTCATTTGGCCTTCTTTCCCCCATCTTCGGGATCGGTCAAGCGAATGGTCCATTCCTTCGCTTCGCCCGTGTCTACCTCGAAAAATCCCGACCGCTTATACCCTCGTTTCTGGCAATCCTGCACACCTCTTGTGACAAACGACTTGTCGAGCGTACACATGAAATTGCTGCCAACCCATTCGCCGCCTCGATCGTAGTCGATGGCGTGGACATAAATGTAGCGGCTCGGCACCGCGCCCTTGAGTAGAATCTCACAGGTTTGTGAAGCGATGTTCCACCACCCTTCGGTCGCCCAGCCGGTGGCATCCTGGTAGCCGACCGCAACGCCGACCCGGCTCGACGTGGAATTGCACAGTTTGAGATCGGCGCGGGCCACGGTGGCTGGTAACGTTGCAGCCAAGATTATCATCAGTAGGCGCAAAGCCAAAGCATGAGCGCACCACTGAGCCCTCGGTGCGATCGCTCCCCTGCCTGCCAAATTCACGCGACTGCCCCCCGCGACGGCCTTCACGAGCACCTCGCCAATCTCAGGGTTCAACGAGGATGACACGCAGATCATTGACATTGGTTTGGGTAGGACCGCATTGGACGAGACCGCCAGCTTGGATGAAGAAGCCGGTCGAGTCGTTCTTTTCCAGGAAAGCGGCGGCATTGAGATTGCGCGCGCGCGCCCGATCGAGTGTGCCGGGATCAACGAGAGCGCCGGCTGGATCGTCGGCTTTGCCACCGCCGCCATCGATGCCATCGGTATCGGCAGCGAGCGCCGAAATTCCGGGTGCGCCGTCGAGGGCGATGGTCAGGCCCAGGGCGTATTCCTGGTTCGGACCGCCCGCCCCGTTGCCGCTGACCGTAACGGTGAGTTCGCCGCCCGAAAGCAGCGCAACCCGCTCGCCGCGCCGCTTGGCATCGAGCGCCATCTCGGCGTGGAAGCGTCCGACCTCTCGCGCTTCGCCTTCGAGCGAATCGCCCAGCACGTCGACGCGATAGCCAGCCTTCCGCGCCACTGCCGCCGCAGCCTCCAGCGAAGCCTTGGGCGTGGCGACGAGCTTGTACGTCGAGCGGGCAAGCTTGGCGTCACCCGGCTTCAGCGTTTCATTGGCGCTATCGTTCAGTGCGGCGGTGATCTCGGGCGCCGGCACGATCCCATAGCGGGCGAGCACGGCACGCGCCTCGGCCAACGACGTCGGATCGGCGACCGTCGG
>PEQZ01000008.1 GCA_002928395.1 Hyphomicrobium sp. | reverse complement strand
CTCCCCCAAGGGGAGAGGCGAATTCTTGCTTTTTTGCTCATTGTTCGGTGCCATCCGCGTCAACCGGACAGCCGTGGCACAACCCCGAGGTGTCGGCAATGCGGGCCCGATGATTGCCACCGGGCTGGCCACCGGGCTGGATTGTCATTGTCCAGCCGTTAGGGTTTGATAGCGGCACAACCGGTCAGCTGGTGTGGAGCAAAGACATGGATCGCCGCTCGTTCCTGAAGTCGACGTCGGCCGCTGCGGCAGTGGCATCGACGGTCGCAGTCCCGGCGATGGCCGCGCAGAACATGGCCGATGGCGCATCGTCGCCGGGCGCTCCCGCAATCCTTGTGGGCACCAAGGAGTTGGTCCTCGCGATGCCGTGGCGCGATGGTGTGTCTGGACCAGCCGATCAAGCGCAGCGTCTGGCGCGGCGCCTCGAAACGGCTCTCGACGGGCGCTGGCGCATCCGGCTCGACCACCCGTCCTACGGCGGCCTCGAAGCGGTGATGACCGCACAGGCGGACCTGTACTTTGGCACCGAGAACCACAATCTTCCGTTTCATCCGGCGTTCGCGTTCTTCGCGGGGCTCCCCGGTGCCGGCGTTTTCAATGCCGATGACCTGGTGGCCTGGCTCAAGATCGGCGGCGGACAAGAGCACTGGGACGATCTTGCCGCCGAATTCAACGTGAAGCCCTTCCTCGCGGGTCATCTGGGGCGCTGGCCTGGGCTCTGGTCCATGCAGCCGATCCACAGCCTTGACGACATCGCGGGGCAACGGGTCGCAGTCGAGGGTCTCGCGCTCGACGTGATGCGCGGGCTCGGCGCCGAGCCTGTGCAAATCAACGCCGATGGCCTCGCAAATGCCCTTTCGAAGGGCGAGATCACGGCCGCAGAGTTCGGTGGACCGCTGACAAGCCTGGCGCTCAGGATCCCGGCCGTCGCCAAGCACCTCAATGGGTTCGGCATTCTCGAAGGAGGTATCGCGCTCTCGTTCGGAATGCGCAAATCGTTGTGGGACAATCTCGGGACAGCCGATCGCGCCATCATCAACGCTATTCTGGCCGAAGAGGCACAGACGTCGCTGGCGGAGATGCGCGCCCACGAGAAACCCCTGCGCGGCATGCTCCGCGACGTGTTTGGCGTCATCTTCGCGCCGCTGCCGTCGGATGTGGCGATCGCAATCGACAGGGTGGCGGAGGCTGTCGTCGCCCATGCCGGCAGCGTCGACCCAACGGCTCAGCGCATCGACGCCAGCTATCACGCCTTCCGAAACGCCGCCTGGGGGCTCGAACGGCAGTATGGTGCAGCGCACACGTCGTGACCCGTCAGACCGCGAATTGTATGGTAAAAATAGGTGTTTCCATCTCGCCACGGCAGCGAGCGCATCATAGTCTTGTGGAGTAGCCGCGCCCATTGCTGGGTGTGGCCTTACCCGGTCGAAGGAGAGCCCCGAATGAGCATCGATCACCACGCGGACTTGAAGCGCTATGTGCCGGCACCGAACGAAAAGGCCGTGGCCGGAATTATCAAGCATCTCGGCATCGCCTTGAAGAGCAACGACGCGTCGATGGTTTCGTGCTCGAGCAAGGACGAGCTTGCCCGCGTCCGCGACAGCTGGCTGAAGAAGAAGCTGGCCTTGACGGACGACGACAAGGCACTCGATGCCGCGATCAAGGCGGTATGCGACAAGATGAAAGCCGACAAGAACAAGAGCCGCGTGGCGTTCTACTACCTGCTCGCCGACTCCTACGGCAAACTCGAAATGCTCGCGAAATAGGCTACCCGCGGTGCATTGCCGGGTGGCTGAGCGACGGATCGGGATGACGCGAAACATTGCGCGCACCCCTGCGGACCCATACCTTATGATCCATGAGCAAACGCCAAGCCAGTCTCAGCGACAAGTTCGAGCTCGATGACCGCCGCCAACTGCTCAGTGGCACGCAGGCGATCGTCCGGCTCGCACTGATGCAGAAGGCCCGTGACCGGGCGGCAGGGCTCGACACGGCCGGCTTTGTCACCGGCTACCGGGGCTCGCCGATCGCGACCATCGAGAGCGCGTTCGCGGCCGCTGGCGACATACCGCCCCGGAACGACATTCTCTTCCAGCCGGCAATCAATGAAGACCTCGCGGCTACAGCGATCTGGGGCTCGCAACAAGCGGAGCTGAGAGGCGAGGGCAAGTTCGACGGTGTGTTCGCCATCTGGTACGGGAAGGGACCCGGCGTCGACCGTTCGGGCGACGCGTTCCGCCACGCCAACCACGCCGGCACTTCCAAGCATGGCGGCGTGATCGCACTCATGGGCGACGACCACACCTGTGAAAGCTCGACCAGCGCGCACCAGTCCGAATTCGCGTTCGTCGACGCCATGATCCCGATCCTCAATCCGGCCGGCGTGCAGGAGATCCTCGACTACGGACTGTACGGCTTCGCGCTCTCGCGATACGCGGGCGTCTGGACCGGGATCAAATGCGTGAAGGACAACGTCGAGAGCACGGCGACGGTCGATGGAAGCCTCGACCGTATCACGATCCATGCGCCTTCCGCGACCGAGTGCCCTCTGCCTGACGGTGGGCTCAACATCCGGCTGGGTGACACGCCGGTCGCCAAGGAAGCACGCCTGCACGATTGGAAGCGTTCGGCGATCCAAGCTTTCGTCCGCTCCAATCGGCTCGACCGCGTGATATTCGATGGTGGCACGCGTCCGGCCATCGGCATCGTCACCACCGGCAAGAGCTACCTCGACACCCGTGCCGCACTGGCCGCGCTCGGCATCGACGAGACCCGCGCGGCGCGATTGGGCCTCGCCCTTTACAAGGTCGCGATGACATGGCCGCTCGAACCGGCAGGGCTCGCCGAGTTTGCGTCGGGGCTAGATCTGATCGTCGTCGTCGAAGAGAAGCGCTCACTCATCGAGACGCAGCTGAAAGAACAGCTCTACGAGCTGCAGCACCGGCCGCGCGTGGTTGGCAAGCGCGACGAGCATGGCGCCTGGCTGTTCCCGCCCCAAGGCACGCTCGATCCGCTCGACATTGCTTTGGCCATCGGCACGCGGATCCTGGAACGCAAAGGTGACGCGGGATTGTCGGCCGCCGTGACACAACTGCACGCCCTCAAATCCGACCGGCCCACAGAGCCCGAAGCCTTTACGCGAACGGCCTATTTCTGCGCCGGTTGCCCGCACAATTCCTCGACCGTCGTTCCCGCGGGCTCGCGCGCTTACGCAGGCATCGGCTGCCACTACATGGCACAGTGGATGGACCGCGCGACGGAAGGCTTCACGCAGATGGGCGGGGAGGGCGCGAATTGGATCGGCGAGGCGCCGTTCTCCAAACGAGGGCACGTGTTCCAGAACATCGGTGACGGAACTTACGTGCACTCGGGCTCGCTCGCCATCCGTGCGGCCGTTGCCGCCAAAACGACCATGACGTTCAAGCTTCTTTACAACGATGCCGTCGCAATGACCGGCGGACAGCATCTCGACGGTGGACTGACTGCGCAACAGATGGCGGCACAGATGTTGGCCGAGGGTGTGGGACGTCTCGATATCGTCACCGATGAGCCCGGGAAGTTCAGACGGGGCGATCTGCCTGGCGGCGTCCGCGTTCATCATCGTCGCGACCTCGATACCGTCCAGCGCGAGCTTGCCGGGGTCCAAGGCGTGACAGTCCTGATCTACGACCAGACCTGCGCGGCGGAGAAGCGCCGGCGATGGAAGCGCGGCACCCTGATCAGCCCCAACCGGCGCGTGTTCATCAATCCGCTGGTCTGCGAGGGCTGCGGCGACTGCGGAAGAAAGTCGAATTGCGTCGCCGTCTTGCCCTTGGAAACCCCCTTCGGCCGCAAGCGCGAGATCGACCAATCCCAATGCAACAAGGACTTTTCGTGCGTCGAAGGCTTCTGCCCGAGCTTCGTCACGCTCGATGGCGCAACCCCGCGAAGGAATGCGCACGCCAACGCCGTCGACACCGCTGGACACCACTTGGCCTCCGCTCGCGCCATCGAGCCCGAACCGGCCGGGCCGGCCCTCGATCGACCCTTTGCGGTGCTGGTAACCGGAGTCGGCGGAACGGGGGTCGTGACGGTATCGGCGGTCCTCGCCCAAGCCGCCCACATCGCGGGCCTCGGCTTCGGCTCGATCGATGTAACGGGCATTGCGCAGAAGGGCGGCGCGGTGGCCTGCCACCTTCGCATCGCCCAGCGGACCCAAGACATCACCGCCATCCGGGTCGGCGTTGCCGACGCCGATCTCATCCTGGGCGGCGACCTCGTGGTGACGGCGTCCAACAAGATCCTGGAGACAATCCGCCGCGATCACACCACCGTCGTTCATGCGACATCCGAACTCGTCACAGGCGGCTTCACACGGGATCCCGGCCTCATGGTGCCTGGCGCGCGGCTCGCGTCTGCCATCGCCGAGCGTGTCGGCCGCGGCGCGCTGGTGGCGGTCGACGCCCATGCCGCGGCGGTCGACGCCTTCGGCGACAGTCTCTACGCCAACATGATCCTGCTGGGCGTGGCAGCGCAAAAAAATGCGATGCCGATCCCGGCGTTGGCAATAGAGCGGGCCATCCAGCTGAACGGGGCGGCGGCCGAGACGAACATCGCGGCGTTCCGGCTCGGCCGCGAGCTGGGCGCCCGGAAGCCCGCGAACAGTGCCGCCCAGAGATCCGCGGACCGGACCCCAGCCGGGACGCCAGTGGCTGGCGAGCTCGAAACCATCGTGGCCATCCGCTCCGCGTTCCTCGAGGAGTACCAGGATGCCGCCCTCGCCCAACGCTATCGTCGGCGCATCGAAGCCCTGGGGTCGCTGGAAGCGACACGATCGCCGGGCCACTCCGGCCTCACCGAGGCCGCCGCACGCGGCTACTTCAAGCTGCTCGCCTACAAGGACGAATACGAGGTCGCGCGCCTGCAAACCGACGCCACCTTAGAGCGCCTCATGGCTGCAAAATTCGAAGGCGTACAGCGCATTTTCTACCATCTCGCGCCGCCCATCTTCGCCCGCCGCGATCCGCGCACGGGCGAACCTCGGAAATGGCGTTTCGGTCCGTGGCTACGTCCCCTGCTCAAGATCCTGGCGAAGGGCAAGGCTTTGCGCGGAACCCCATGGGACCCGTTCGGCTACACGGCCGAGCGCAAACTCGAACGCCGGATGATCTCAGAATTCGAGGCTCTGCTCGACGAGATCGGCAAGCGGCTGTCGCCCGAAACCCATGCCGCGGCTGTGGCATTGGCCGCACTTCCCGAGGACATTCGCGGATTTGGGCACATCAAGCGCGAGAATTGCGAGGCGGCCAAGCGGCGTGAAGCTCAGCTGCTGGTCACGCTGCGTCAGCCACAGCGACCGTCAGAGCGCCGCCCGGCCGCCGAATAGGCCGAAGCATGCCATTCAGCCGCGAGCAGCGACGACGCAACGCTGACGTCGATCGGCCGTTACCTCGCTTCCTTTTCAATGCGACCTTGGTGTATCCTCATGCACAACATCGGTTGCATCAGCGGCTTCGGCGCACTTTGGTTTCGGCGCGACGCAGCCGCTGCACTTTTTCGTTTTGGATCAAACACACACAACCCAGAGTTCGTCCATGAATGCGACATCGCTCGACGAATTGAGGGGCAGCTTGGCCAGCCGAGGCAATGTGGATGAAAAGATGCAACAGGTCCGCGAGCTTCTGGTCGGAGAAGACTTGCGGCACATGGAAGCGCGGCTTGCGGCAACGGACTTGCGCTTGAAAGAGCTGGAGCGCTCGCTCGGCAACAGGCTCGACGCACTGGCGGCGCGTCTCGATGCGCTGGCTGGGGAGATGACGGCCGAGCGCCGTTCGAGTTTCGAGCAGCTCGCCAAGACCATCGTCGGGCTCGGCGATGATATCCGCCGCATCGGCAAGGATTGATCGCGCACGCCCCACTATCCCGAGGGCCATCGCGAGCAGAGGGTTTGATGTCGGAACCGCAACTTTCCAAGTCCGAGGGTGTCACACGGCTCAAGGAACTCTTGTTCGACAACGAGAGCCAAACGCTGATCGAACTCGCGCGGCGCATCGATGCGCTTTCCGAAGCCGGCATTGCTGATCGCAAACGGCTCTACGACGAACTCAAGGGATTGTCGGACCAGGAGCGCAGGGACCGGCTTCAAATCCTGGAACGCGTCGACGGCCTCCACGAGCGCCTCGGCACCCCCGATAGGCTCGAGTCGAGCGTCGCAGGCGTCATCGACGGCGCCATTCGCAAGGCCGAGGTCGATCGGCACGAGCAGTTGGCAGGCGCCATATCGCCGCTCGTCGTCCGCACTGTCAAAACAGAGATCCGCAACAGCCGCGACGACCTTGTCGAGGCACTCTACCCCATGACCGGCCGCATGGTGAGAGCCTATGTCGCCAGCGCCATCAAGGATCTGATGGCTCAAATCAACCGCAAGCTCGAGCAGAACCCGTTCATGCTCAGACTGGCGTCCCTCACCACGGGCCGATCGGTTGCGGAGTTGGCGCTCGCTGACAGCCAGCGCACTTCAGTCGAGGAGCTGTACCTCATTCAGCGCGGCACCGGCGCGTTGATTGCCCATTGGCCGGACAGCGCACCGGACGCCAACCGCGACCAAATGGTGTCTGGCGTGCTGACGGCTTTGACCGAGTTCGCGAGCGAAGCCTTCAGCGACGACGGCCGTGCACTGCGCCAGATCGATCTCGGCACATCGCAGGTGTACCTCCGATTGTCGCCGCTCAGCTTGTTGGCGGTGCGCTGCACGGGCTCCGCGCATGCGGCCGTCGAGCAGGCCATCGACAACGAGTTCCTGAGCGGTCTCGAGCGGCTTTCCCAGCTTGCCAGGGGTTATCCGCCTGGCACCATGCCCAAAGCCGTCAACAGCGAACTGCTCGACGGACTGTCGCAGAATCTGAAGACCAGGATTGCCGAGACTGAGGCGCAGTTTGCGGCACCGCGCGCCGGCACCGCGCTTCTGAAATCGCTCGCGTGGGTGATCGGATTGCCGATGCTGGCTTGGTTTACCTGGTCTGCGTTCACCAACTACGAGACCGCGCGGGTGCGCAAGATCGCCCTGGCCGTCGTGAAATCGAACGTTGAACTCATGGGCTACCCCACCAACCTGCTCGTCGAGCCCCGCGGACGGACGATCACGCTCTCAGGCCTCGCTCCACTGCCGGGGGCTCGCGACAAGGTTATTGCGGATCTGAAGGCCGCACTGCCGTTGAGCGACATCCGGGACCAGATGGCGATCGTTCCGAGCGGCCTGGCCGACGCTGAACCGCTGATCCGGACCGTCAAAAAAGATCTGGTCGAACTCGAACGCGAATCGAGCCGCACTCAGGTGTTGATCGCGATCGACCGGAGCATTCGCGCGCTCGCCGGTCTCAACCTGCCGCTGGCGCGGATCCGATCCGATCTCGGTGACAGCAAGTATGGCCCTCCCATCGAGAGCGCAACGGCGGTCGTCGCCCAGGCGCAGAAGCGTCTTGCCGGGCTCAGGATACAAGCGATTGCCACGTCCGGCACCACCAGCGACTTCGCAGGATTAGGCGGGGAAACGCGCGCGATCAACGACATACTTGCATCGGCCACGGCAAGCCTCTCGTCGATCCTGCCGGACCCGGCAAGGCTTCCTGTACCTGCCGACGTCGCCGTCGGACTGGGCAATGCCGGCACACTGGTGTCCAACGCGGATCGGCTGGCCGGTGAAGCCGAGCGGCTGGCTGCCACGGTCGCAGCCCTCGGCCAGACCACGTCGCTCAAGACGACCCAGCAGAGCAACGAGGCGGAAATTGCGTCCCTCCGCGCGAGGCTCGCAGCGCTCGAAAGCCGTCCACTGCCCGCCTCGCCGCTTCCACCATTGGTCTCGCCGCGGGACCGGCTTGCGGCCTGGACACGAGCCAACGCCATCTTCTTTGGCAACAACCTCGATTTCCGTGACGCCGATCGCACGGCCCGGATGCTGGATGAACTGGCGCAGCTGATCCAGGCCAGCGACAGTCTGGTCCGGGTCGTCGGCTACACCGACGAAATCGGGATCGCCGCCCGCAACTCGACACTGAGCCTCACGCGCGCCGAGACGGTGCAAGCAGCCCTCGTGCAGCGCGGTGTGCCGCCCAACCGTCTGATCGCGCTCGGCCGCCAGAACGCGATCGACATCTCGCCCACCAAGGGCACCCAGAGCTCGAACCGGCGTGTCGAGTTCGAGATCGGCTTCATCGGCGAAAACAGTCCATGATCGCGCGGAAGATCATGTTGCTGGGCGAGATCGGCGTCGGCAAGTCCTCGATCGCGAAACGGCTCGTCCTTGATCACTTCGAGTTCGACTACAAGCCGACCATCGGCGTCGACGTCTACCAGTATGATGTGCCCGACGATGCCGGCCGCCCTGGAATGCGTCTCATCGTGTGGGACACGGACGGCAATTTCGGCGATGCCATCTTCCGCCACGTCTACATGAGGCAGGCGAGTGCCGCGATGATCGTCGGCGACGTGACCCGTCGCGGCACGCTCGAGGCCATGGCCAAGCTGGGCGAAGGCTTTCTAGATGCCTTCCCTGGACGTCATTTCACTTACCTCGTGAACAAGTTCGATCTGCTGGCAGAGGGTCAACTGCCGGACTTGCCGGAGCCACTGACCCGGAAGGGGATCTCGCTGGTCCGGACCAGTGCACTGACCGGCGACAACGTACGAGAGGCGTTCCGTGCCGCAGCCGACATCATCCATCGCCGCGCCCTCTGACGGGACGGCTGTCGACGCGGCCACCATCTTGGCCACTGGACAGCACGCAGCGGAACTCGGCCTCTTCGGTCTGGTCTGGCTCGATACCGAGCTCCTGGCGCGATCACGCTTCGGAACACTGGTCGACTTCGTCGAGACCGGGCGTCCCGTGACCGACAGCCTGCCACCGTTGATCGGGCTCGAAGATGACATTCAAGCGTTGAAGGAAACGCCACACCGCGTTCTCGAATTGCCGGCGGTGGCACTCGTGACGTCCGCCGGTCCCGCACCACGGCTCAATTTCACCGTTTTCTGGATCTCGACCGCTGAACGCTTCCTGCTGCTGGTCTATCGTGCGTCATCCCGGTCGGACATCGAAGTGGAGCTGACGCGCCAGGTGCGCGGTCGGCTCATTGCCGAAGCAGAAGTTCAGGCCAAATCGCGCGAGTTGACCCGCGCAAACGCTGAGCTCGAGCAGTTCGCCTCGATCATCTCGCACGATCTCAAGGCACCCCTGCGTGCGTTGCGGTATCTGACCGACGAGGCGGTGGAGGCGGTGGTCAATGGCGCGTCCGATGACGCTGGCCGACTGCTGGGCGAGATGCGTCACCAGGCTTGGCGCATGTCGCGCATGATGTCCTCGCTGCTCGAGTATGCGAGCACGGGACGCAAATCGGACATGTTGACCATGGTCGACACGCATGCGCTCATCCAGGCCGTTGTGACTTCGCTGCCGAAACCACCGGGAATGAGCATCGAGATCGCCGGTTCGTGGCCGAAAATCGAAACGCTGGAAGCCCCGCTCGATCTCGTGCTGCGCAACCTCATCGACAACGCCATCAAACATCAGGATCGGCTGGACGGCACGATACGCATCGAGGCGGTCGACACGGTCACGCAACTCGCCGTCAGCATATCGGATGATGGCCCCGGCATCCCGCCTGCGGCCCATGAGAGCATCTTCTTGCCGTTCAGGACGCTGGGCGGTCCAACCGGCGGCACGGGCATGGGGCTGGCGCTCGTCCGGCGCACGCTCGAAACTCTCGGCGGGCGGATCCAGGTCGTCTCGGGCCGGGACGGCAGCCGCGGCACCACATTCTTGTTGACCTGGCCCAGGACCATTTCGCAATCGTAAATTGGTCGAGCCATTCGACAGCCTTGCGCCAAACCGTTCATTGCGAAATTGCCACTGGTAGAACCCAACGTCTCCGCCTAACCTGAAACGTGTGGTGAGCAAAAAATGGATGCGACGTTCGATCGGGATTGAGAATGACCTCGTCTTCATCTAGCTCAGGCGGAGAGTTCCTCGCCAAAAAGAGCGTTCTGACGCGCGCCCGCCAGGGTTTGCCACAACTCGCGAATATCTTGATCATCGAAGACGAGACCTTCGACGCGGAGCGGCTTTCGGCGACGCTGCGCGTCATGTTCGGCTACGAACTTTTGGTACGCCGGGCAGCAACGCTCGCCAGCGCGCTCGACCGGATCATCGAACAAAAGCCCGAGATCATATTTCTCGATGACGTTCTGAAGCCGAGCGATGACGCAAGCCAGTCGATCCCGTACATTCGACGCGCCGGATACGAGGGACCGATCGTCGTCGTCAGCGGTCAGGTAACCCGCACACGGCGGGCCACGCTTTTGGCAGCAGGCGCCACGGACGTCATCCACAAGGACGACGTCGACAGTGTCAGGCTTGCCGAGGCCCTGGTCCGGGTGCTTAAAAAAACGTGATCCTGGACACCGCCTACAGCGGCTGATTGTTCAAAGGGCTTCCGGGTTTCCGCTGGCAAGAGATTGCGCCACGCAGTAGATCATCACGTCCGGAGCGCATTCGTGCGGCCGCCAGAGCGAACGACGTCGCAATCAGAAGCGCCTTCCATTCCACGGGACGAGACCGACATGGCTTCAGATATTCCGCACTTTATCGGCGGCAAGCGAACATCGTTCACATCCAAGCGCTTCAGTGACGTGTTCTGGCCGATGACGGGCGAGGTAGCGGCCCGCGTCAATCTGGCCAACGGTTCCGACGTCCGCGCCGCGATCGAGGACGCCAAGGCGGCGCAGCCAGGCTGGGCTCAGACCAATCCGCAACGGCGGGCGCGCGTCATGATGACGTTCGTCCAATTGATCAATCGTGATATGGCGAAATTGGCCGATATTCTGTCGCGCGAACACGGCAAGACCATCGCCGACGCCAAGGGCGACATCCAGCGCGGGCTCGAAGTGGCGGAGTTCGCCTGCGGCATCCCGCATCTGTTGAAGGGCGAATACACCGAAGGCGCCGGCCCCGGCATCGATCTTTATTCCATGCGCCAGCCGCTGGGCGTGGTCGCGGGTATTACGCCGTTCAACTTCCCCGCCATGATCCCGCTGTGGAAGGCCGCACCGGCGATCGCCTGCGGCAATGCCTTCATCCTGAAGCCGTCCGAGCGCGCGCCGTCGGTGCCGTTGATGCTGGCGGAATTGTTCATCGAAGCCGGCCTGCCGCCCGGTGTGTTCAACGTGGTCAACGGCGACAAAGAGGCGGTCGACGCGATCCTCGATGACCCCGACATCATGGCCGTTGGTTTCGTCGGCTCGTCCGACATCGCCCAATACGTCTATGCCCGCGGCGCGGCAAACGGCAAGCGGGTGCAATGCTTCGGCGGCGCCAAGAACCACATGATCGTGATGCCCGACGCCGACATGGACCTGGCGGCCGATGCGCTGATCGGCGCCGGCTACGGCTCGGCCGGCGAGCGCTGCATGGCGATCTCGGTTGCGGTGCCCGTGGGTGAGACCACCGCCGACCGGCTGATGGCCAAGCTCATGCCCCGCGTCGAAAGTCTCAAGGTCGGGCCATCGACCTCGCCCGACGCCGACTTGGGGCCGCTTGTCACGCGTGAGCATCTCGCCAAAGTCCGCGGCTACGTCGATCTCGGCGTGAAAGAGGGCGCCGAACTCGTCGTCGACGGCCGCGATTTCAAGCTGCAGGGCTACGAGGGCGGCTTCTACATGGGCGGCTGCCTGTTCGACCGGGTGCGGCCGGAGATGCGGATCTACAAGGAAGAGATCTTCGGGCCGGTGTTGTCGGTCGTGCGCGCCAAGGACTACGACGAGGCGCTGCGGCTGCCCTCCGAGCACGAATACGGCAACGGCGTCGCCATCTTCACCCGTGACGGCGACGCCGCGCGCGATTTTGCCGCCCGCGTCAATGTCGGCATGGTCGGCATCAACGTGCCGATCCCGGTGCCGCTGGCCTACTACACGTTCGGCGGCTGGAAGCGATCGGGCTTTGGCGACCTGAACCAGCACGGACCCGACTCCATCCGCTTCTATACCAAGACCAAGACCGTCACCGCGCGCTGGCCATCCGGCATCCGCTCCGGTGCCGAGTTCTCGATCCCGACAATGAAATGATGCACACCACGACCGCGCCTTCAGCACAGTGTTGAACAACCGGCGTTGAACAAAAGGAACGACCCATGGCGATGTACCGGCTGCACGGCTTCAGTCGATCGGGAAACACGTTCAAGGTGGCAATGTACTTGGCCGCCGCTGGATTGGACTGGGAGCCGGTGTTCGTCAGCGTTGCCGCGGGCGACACGCGCGATCCGGCGTGGCGGGCAAAGTACAATCCGATGGGCGAGATCCCCGTGCTCGAGGTCGGCGGCCGCATGCTCACCCAGTCCGGCGCGATCCTGATCGACTTGGCCGAGAGCACTGGCCACTTCGCAGCCGCCACGTCCGCAGACAGAAGCGAGATTCTGCGCTGGATACTTTGGGATAACCACAAGTTCACCAACCACTTCGCCGCCCGGCGTTTCATCAAGGCGTTCGCCCCTCAGGAGCCGCAGCCACAGGTGCTGGATTGGCTCAAGGTGCACATCGATCAAAACCTCGCCGTGCTCGAACAGCATCTGGCTGGCCGCGACTATGTGGTCGGCACGAAGCCGACGATCGCGGACTTCTCGCTCGCGGCCTACATGTACTTCCCGACCGCGGAAACCGGCTTCGACCTTGCAGCCACCAACCCCAACATCACCGCTTGGGCCGCGCGTATTGCCAAGCTGCCGGGCTGGAAGCACCCCTACGAGATGCTGCCGGGCGGCATCCCCAAGCCACTTCGCTGACGTGTTCGAGACTGCCGTTCCAACCCGGTCAACCTTAACGGCTGGCGCGGGTTGATGCCCGCGCCGTGGGCGCTACACTTCCGCTCAGGATACACTGATATTCCTGCGGTGGGGTGTCGCGCAGCCGATTGCGCCTTTATTTCCCCGGGCATCCGTGTTGGTAGGGGGCTGAGCAGATTGGGCCACCGAGGGGTAAGTATGTTCTATCGTTCAATCGTTTTTGCCATGGCCGTAATCGCCACCGCGCCCGCCATTGCCAACGACAAGCTCAAGCTGCCGCCGGAGGTGACGCCCAAGCTGCGCGCCGCCTGCGAAAGCGACGTCCGCCGCCTGTGCATCGGCGAGGATCCGACGGTCGCCAAGGTCAAAAGCTGCGTGATGTCGAAATTCTTCGAGCTCGGCAGGAAGTGCCAGTTCGAGATCGCATCGGCCGGGTTCGCACCGAACTGACGCCTTTCAGTCAGGTCATATCGGCAAGCTTTTGGAGATTGGGCGCCGTCACGTCCGGCGCAAGTTCAGGGTACTCGTCGGGCGCGCCGCGCCGGTTGATCCACACGGTGCAAAACCCGAACGCCTTCGCGCCCGCGATATCCCACCGATTGGACGACACGAACGTGATCGCCGATGGCGCGACTTTGAAGTGTCGGGTCGCCAGTGCGTAGACCGCCATCGAGGGTTTGAACGTCCCGGCCGCTGCCACCGACATCACGGCGTCGAACAGACCCGCGAGGCCCGCTGCAGCTATGGCGTCGTCGAGCATGTCCGGATCGCCGTTCGATAGGATGGCCAGGCTGGCGCCCCCCTCCTTCAAACGCGCGAGCACACCCTTCGCTTCCGGATAGGCGGACAACTCCGCATAGGCATTGAGCAGTTGGTCCCGCACGCCCTGCGGCACGCCACCCGTCGCGGAAATCGCAAAGTCCAGGCTCTCGGACGTCAACTGCCGGAAACTGCGGTAACGCCCCATTCCGACATGGGTCCAGGTATACTCGAGTTGCTTGTTGCGCCAGATTTCAGATAGCCGTTCCCAGCCCGGCCCAATGGCAGCGGCATGACGGATCGCCGCGGAATGCACATCGAACAGCGTGCCATAGGCATCGAAAACATAGATGCGTTCCTCGGCCATCGGCTTTCCTCAAACTGGACGCGGCGCCGGGAAGCACCCCGGTCGCCGCTGCAGGCCAACATCGAAGGCCAGCCAATCGTTGATCAGGCCGCCCTGGCCGCTGCCGGTTTGGCGACCGAGGCGAGATAGTCCATGGCGGCAGCGACGCCACCCTTTTTGTGCGGCACGCCAGCCACGTCGAGCCCCATCTCGACACCCGTCAGCGCCCCCATGATCGTGAGATCGTTGGTATCGCCCAAGTGGCCGATACGGAACACCTTGCCGGCCAGCCTGTTGAGACCGGTGCCGAGCGACATGTTGAACGTTTCGAGCACGATCTTGCGGAACGTGTCGGCGTTGTGCCCCTCTGGCATCATCACGGACGTGACCACGGGCGAGTAGTACTTCGGATCGCGGCAGAGGATCTCGAGACCCCAGCCGCGAACGGCTCGGCGCACGGCCTCTGCGTGGCGCTCGTGACGGGCAAAGACGTTGTCGAGGCCTTCCTCGTGCAGCATCTTGATCGCCTCATCGAGGCCGTAGAGCAGCCCCGTCGCGGGCGTGTAGGGGAAGAAGCCGCTGGCGTTGTTCGCGATCATATCGTCCCAGTTCCAGAACGCACGGGGCAGCGTGGCCGACTTGGACGCGGCGAGCGCCTTTTCGCTGACAGCGGTAAAAGACAGCCCCGGCGGCAGCATCAAACCCTTCTGCGAGCCAGAAATGGTAACGTCGATGCCCCACTCGTCATGGCGCAAATCCATTGATGCGAGTGAAGATACGGTGTCGACCATCAGCAGCGCCGGGTGGCCGGCTGCGTTCATGGCCTTGCGAATCTCGTCGGGCCATGTTCGGCAGCCCGTCGCGGTCTCGTTGTGGACGATGCAGACGGCCTTGATCTCGTGCGCCGTGTCCTGACGAAGCCGCTGCTCGATCACGTCGGCATCGCCGCCGATGCGCCAGTCGGTCGGAATGAAGTCGACCTGAAGACCCATGCGCTCGGCCATCACCTTCCACAGCGTACCGAATTGACCGGTCTCGACCATCACGATCTTGTCACCGGGCGAAAGCGTGTTGACGAGGGCGGCTTCCCATGCGCCAGTTCCGGAAGCCGGAAAAATAATGACGTGGCCAGCGGTCTTGAAGATCGATTTCACGCTCGACAGCACGCGCTTTCCGAGAGCCTGGAACTGCGGTCCGCGATGATCGAGGATCTGTTGCGACATCGCGTTCATCACGCGCTCGGGTACCGGGGTGGGCCCGGGAATCTGCAGAAAGTGACGTCCGGCTTGGCGGGGTTGATTTGACATGGGCGTTCCTCGTTCGCGCGCAGTGTTCGTCAGGCACCGATGGTCGGATCAAGCAGCCGAAACCGGCAGCATGCCCGATGCGGCGGCTTGGCCTGCACGCTTTTTTGGCAAGAACGCAAGCTATAGGGGCGAACTCGAAATATCGTCAAGATCGACAACGACGATCCGCGCTGCGGCATGAATGTCATTCTGCACCCCCCAATCTGTCGACCGGCAAAACCTCCGTAGGCCAACACATTGTGCAGGTGCGGTATAGCCGTATGGACGTATCTGATCGGCGCCGCTATGGTCCTGCCAACCGTGACGGGTCCTCTTGAGCGGTGGGGTCGCCTCGAATCTCGCTCGAATCTCGAATGGGACGAGGCTCGAATTCGGCACAACTCTTCGGCACAACTCGGCGCTGCAGAGCTGCAAACTCAAATGCAGGTGGACGTGACGTTCCGATATCCAGACGCTTGCTGACGTGCGAGCCCTGTCTTGCTGTGCAGGCGCGAAGTACGTCATTTTGAATTCAACTCAGTAAATCCGGCACCCTCGGCTCATGGTCAAATCTCCTCAAGATTTCGCGGCTGGTCTGGTGCTCATTGCCATTGCATCGATCGCATGGATCTCGACGCTCGGTTTGCCGTTTTCGCAGGTTGGCGGCGTTGGGTCGGGCATGTTGCCCAAGTCGACGGCGCTGATCCTCGGCGGGCTTGGACTGCTCATCGTCGTGGGCTCGCTGATTTCCGAAGGCCCACCACTCGAACGCTGGAGCGTGCGTGATGCGGCGATGGTCCTTGGCGGCGTGTTGGCCTTCGCACTCACCATCCGCGGCACCCCGTTGCCGGCCCTTGGGTTCAACATCCCCGCGTTGGGCCTTGCCGTGGCAGGCCCGTTGGCGGTGCTGATTGCCGCCCAGGCCGACCGCTCGACCCGGCTGATCGAGGTGGTGATCTTCGCCGTCGTGCTCACTGCGCTCTGCATCATCCTATTCCGGTTCTTGCTGGGGCTCCCGATCCCGGTCTTCCCGCCGCTGCTCGGCTACTGAGGAAACGGCGCATGTTCGATATCCTCGGTAACCTTGCCCTCGGCTTTACGGTCGCGCTGACCTTGAAGAACCTGGCGCTTTGCTTTGCTGGCTGCCTCATCGGCACGCTGATCGGTGTGCTGCCGGGCGTCGGCCCCATCGCCACCATCGCCATGCTGCTGCCGATCACCTACGGTCTCGACCCGATCGGCGCGCTGATCATGCTGTCGGGCATCTACTATGGGGCCCAGTACGGCGGCTCGACCACGGCCATCCTCGTCAACATTCCGGGCGAAGCGACCAGCGTGGTCACCACGCTCGATGGCCACCAGATGGCCAAGCAGGGCCGCGCGGGCGTGGCCCTCGGAACCGCCGCGATCGCGTCGTTCTTCGCCGGCACCTTCGCGACGCTGGTGGTGGCGGGATTGGCGCTTCCGATGACCGCGCTGGCCTTGAAGTTCGGCCCCTCCGACCGCTTCGCTCTGATGGTCATGGGCCTCGTTTTTGCGGTGGTGCTGGCGCGCGGATCGGTGCCCAAAGCGCTCGCCATGATTGTTCTCGGCATTCTTTTGTCGACGATCGGCACCGACGGCGAAACCGGTGAAGACCGGATGACCTTCGGCATACCGCAAATTTCCGATGGTCTCGACTTCGCAGTCATCGCAATGGGGATCTTCGGATTTGCCGAAATCCTGAAAAATCTTGAAAATCCAGAGGCGCGAGACGTGGTGCGCGGCACCATCGGCCGGCTGCTTCCTTCGCGCGACGACTTGAGGGCTTCGGCAGCACCGGCCATGCGCGGAACGCTGCTCGGCTCATTTCTCGGAATCCTGCCCGGCAACGGCGCAGTGCTGGCACCGTTCGCCTCGTATACGCTCGAGAAGCGCATTGCCAAGGACCCGTCTCGCTTCGGCAATGGCGCCATCGAGGGCGTGGCCGGCCCGGAAGCCGCCAACAACGCCGGCGCGCAGACGTCTTTCATTCCGCTACTCACGCTCGGCATCCCGCCCAACGCGGTGATGGCGCTGATGGTCGGCGCGATGACCATCCACGGCCTCATTCCCGGCCCTCAGATCATGTCCAAGCAGCCTCAGCTGTTCTGGGGACTGATTGCGTCGATGTGGATCGGCAATCTCATGCTGTTGATCATCAACCTGCCACTCGTCGGCTTGTGGGTGCGGCTGCTCAAGGTGCCGTACCGGCTGATGTTCCCGGCGATTCTGCTGTTCTGCTGCATTGGTATCTACTCCATCGGCAACAAGCCCGAGGACGTGATGATGACAGCTGCATTCGGTTTCATCGGTTATTCGCTGCTGAAGCTCGGCTTCGAACCGGCGCCGCTGCTTTTGGGCTTCGTGCTGGGCAGGCTGATGGAAGAGAACCTGCGACAGGCGATGTCGAAAGCTGGTGCGACCCTTCTGTCACTGTTTGACAGTCCATTGGCCGCGAGCCTTTTGGTGTTCAGTGCGGTGCTCTTGATGCTGGCCGTGCTGCCCGCGGTTCGTAAGAGCCGCGAGGAGGTATTCCAAGAGTAACGCGAAAACCTTCGAGCCGTCACTTCATTGGCGACTGACAGGCAAAGATCTGATAGCCGATAGGATTATAGACAATCGACTTCGGTCGTAATCAAAAGGTAGCAGTTACACTGCTCGCGCCAATGACGAGCGGGTTTGATCGGGAAAGTTGGTTTTGCGACCGTTTCACGGCCAGCAAAATCACGGGAAACGCGCCAAACAGAGGATCCACTCAGCACATGAATCGTACCGCTTCCACACTTTTCGCCACCCTCCTGGCCAGCATTGCGGCCGCAGGCTCGGCACTCGCGGCATACCCTGAGCGGCCGGTCACCATGATCGTACCGTTCGCTGCAGGCGGTCCTACCGACCAGGTCGCCCGCATCGTCGGCGAACACATGTCCAAGACCCTGGGCCAGACCATCGTGATCGAAAACGTCACGGGCGCAGGCGGCACGACGGGCATTACCCGCGGTGCCCAAGCGGCGGCCGACGGCTACACCATCATGATGGGTCACATGGGCACCCATGGCGCCGCGCCCGCCCTGTACCCGACCTTGAAATACGATCCGGCCAAGGATTTCGCGCCTATCGGCTTGGCTGCCGGAACCCCGATCGTCATCGTGGCCAAGAAGGACTTCGCCGCCAAGGACCTGAAGGAGTTCGTCGCCAAGATGAAGGCCGACGGTCCCAAGCTCAATGAAGGGAACGCCGGTGTCGGCTCGGTGTCGCACACCACCTGCACGCTTCTGACGTCGCAATTGGGCGTCAAGACCGCGCGCGTGACCTACAAGGGCACCGGCCCGATGATCAACGACCTCATCGGCGGTCAGATCGACTTCGGCTGCGACCAGATCGTCTCTGTCGCCGAGCAGATCAAGGCTGGCACTATCAAGGCCTATGCGATTGCGACGCCAGAGCGTTCTCCTGCGCTCCCCGACCTGCCGACCACCAAGGAAGCCGGCCTGCCCGACTACCAGGTCTCGGCCTGGAACGCGATGTTCGCGCCCAAGGGCACGCCTGCCGACATTGCTGCCAAGCTCAACGACGCGCTGGTCAAGGCTCTCGACGACGAGGGCACCCGCAAGCGCCTGCTGAACCTTGGTGCGGTGATCCCCGACAAGGCTGGCCGCTCGCCTGCCGCTCTGCAAAAGCTGGTCGAGAGCGAAGTCGCCCGCTGGACGCCGGTCCTGAAGGCCGCCGGCATTTCGGCAGCCGTAAATCCGGCTGCGGCGACCAGCGGCACGACGCCTCCGGCCGCAGGCGCACCTGCGGCTGCACCAGCTGCACCGGCGCCGGCCGCCCCTGCCCCGGCCAAGTAGGCCGATCGGTTGCCCAACTCGAAAAATGCCTTAGACCAAGGCGCGCGGACGGAACAAGTTCGTCCACGCGCGGGGCATGAAAAGCAAGCGAACGCCAAGTCCGTTTTTTACAATTCGACACTAAGAAAAATGCAAACCCGAGGAGACGCTGGATGACCAAAACCACCGACGCAGCAACCCCGTCGCGCCGCAAATTCCTGAAGGGCGGCGCCATCGCCGCCGGCACCGCTGTCGCCGGCACCGTTGCGATGCCGAACGTCAGCCGTGCGCAGACCGTCAAGATGAAGTTCCAGTCGACGTGGCCGTCGAAGGATATCTTCCACGAGTATGCCGCGGATTTCTCGAAGAAGGTCAACGACATGGCCGGTGGCCGTCTCGAGCTCGAGTTGCTCGCAGCCGGCGCCGTGGTCCCTGCCTTCCAGCTGATCGACGCGGTTTCGACCGGCGTTCTCGACGGCGGCCATGGCGTTTCGGCCTACTGGTTCGGCAAGAACAAGGCCTTCTCGCTGTTCGGCACCGGCCCGGCCCTCGGCATGAATGCTGATCAGATGCTCGGCTGGATGCGCTTCGGCGGCGGCCGCGAGCTTTATGACGAACTGATCAATAACGTGCTGAAGCTGAACGTTGTCGGCTTCCCCTACGGCCCGATGGGCTGCCAGCCGCTGGGCTGGTTCAAGAAGGAGATCACCGGTCCGGACGATCTCAAGAACATCAAGTACCGCACGGTTGGGCTGTCCGCCGACATGTTCAAGGGTCTCGGCACCAATGTCACCATTCTTCCTGGCGGCGAAATCGTGCCGGCCATCGACAAGGGCCTGATCGACGGCGCAGAGTTCAACAACCCGTCTTCGGACAAGCTGCTCGGTTTCCCCGACGTTGCCAAGTTCATGATGGTTCAGTCGTTCCATCAGCCGAACGAGTGCTTCGAGATCCTCTTCAACAAGGGCAAGTTCGACGCCCTTCCGAAGGAGCTCCAGGCTCTCATCCGCGGTGCTGTCGAGGCCTCCTCGTCCGAGCTGTCGTGGAAGGCCATGGACCGCTATTCCAAGGACCTCGAGGCGATCAAGGCTGCGGGCGTCAAGGTCGTCAAGACACCTGACAGCGTGCTGAAGGCTCAGCTCGTATCGTGGGACAAGGTCGTCGAGACCCAATCGGCCGACCCGTTCTTCAAGAAGATCGTCGACAGCCAGAAGGCTTGGGCCAAGCGCATCGTCGGCTTCGATCAGGAATACACGGTCAACCCGAAGATCGCCTTCGACCACATCTTCAAGAAGGCCTAAACGACGAACTGAATTACGTGTTGTGCCGCCGCGGGTGGAGAAATCCCGCGGCGGCTTCTCGTATGGCGTAGACACACTCGAATTTGGCGCGCGCGACATGCGTGGGCCGGACATGGACGGCGGTCCAAGGGGCGTGAGATGAACAAATTGATTCCGCAGGGACTGTTGATCGCATCGATATTCAGTGCGATCGGCCTCGTGTTGGCCTACGCGAACACGCAACCGCCGCCGTTCATCTATTTTGCGGTTCCGATAGGCCTGCTCGTGCTGGCGCTTTTGGCGTTCGTCGCAACCGAAGGGTGGATCGCGGGTATCGACCAGTTCAACATCTCGATCGGTCAGTACTTTTCCTGGACGATCCTGTTGCTGACCTTGGCCATCTGCTACGAGGTCGTCGCCCGCTACGCATTCTATGCTCCGACGAACTGGGCCTATGACGTCAGTTACATGCTCTACGGCATTCTGTTCATGATGGGCGGTGCGTACGCGATGGCCCGAAATGGCCATGTCCGCGGCGACTTCCTCTATCGGGCGTGGCCGCCACGGACGCAGGCCCGACTGGATCTCATTCTCTACTTCCTGTTCTTCTTCCCCGGCATTCTGGCTCTGGTCTACTCGGGATGGGACTTCGCGAAGCTGGCCTACCTCATCAACGAACGATCGTCGGCAAGCCCCGATGGCCCCATCATCTGGCCGTTCAAGGCGATCGTCCCCGTCGTCGGCGTATTCATGATGTTGCAGGGCATCGTCGAGGTGGCCCGCTGCATCCAGTGCCTGCAAACCGGCGAGTGGCCTCCGCGCATCCATGACGTCGAAGAAATGGAAAAGCTGATCCTCGACGAAGCCGAAGCCAAGCGCCTGGCCGAGGAGGGCCGCTGATGTTCCCCACGAAATCCCGCCGCCCCCAGCTCACACCACTCAAGGCGCTCGCTGGCTGCATCGTCATGCTGGCGATCTACGCCGCCGTGTTCTTCATCCCCTCGTTCGAGGCGGTGGCACAGTCCGCGGCGAAGGGCTCATCGTCGGCACCTTGGGTTTCCGACGCGGCCATGGGCATCATCATGCTCGTGATCTTCCTGTTCTTCCTGATGCTCGGCTTTCCGATTGCATTCACCCTGATGGCCCTCGGCGTGGCGTTCGGCTACTATGCCATGGGAAACAACGTGTTCCAGCTGTTCGTTCAGCGCACCTATTCGGTGATGGCCAACGATGTGCTGATCTCGATCCCGCTGTTCCTGTTCATGGGCTACGTGATCGAACGCGCAAACATCCTCGATCGGCTTTTCCGCTCGATCCAGCTGGCTGCCAATTGGCTGCCCGGCTCGCTCGCGGTCGCAACCCTCGTAACGTGCGCGCTGTTCGCAACGGCGACGGGCATTGTCGGCGCCGTCGTCACGTTGATGGGGTTGCTCGCGTTCCCTGCCATGCTCAAAGCCGGCTACGACACCCGGATGGCAGCTGGCGTCGTCTGTGCCGGCGGGTGCCTCGGCATCCTCATTCCGCCGAGCGTCATGCTCATCCTCTATGGCGCGACCGCCGGCGTTTCGGTGGTCAAGCTCTACGCTGCGGCCTTCGTGCCGGGCGTGATGCTCGCCGGCATGTATATGGGTTACGTCATCGTCCGCTGCTGGCTCAACCCGTCGCTCGCGCCAAAACTTCCTGAATCCGAGCGCAATGTGCCGATGGCGACGGTTCTTTGGGAGCTGGCCACCGCATTCCTTCCGCTGGCGCTCCTTATCCTGAGCGTGCTCGGCGCGATCATGTTCGGCTTCGCCACGCCGCAGGAAGCGGCGGCCGTTGGCGCACTCGGCGCCATCCTGCTCGCGCTCGGTTACCGGACATTCTCGTTCCAGAAACTCAAGGAGAGCGCATACCTGACCGCGCGCGCCTCGGCCATGGTCTGCTGGCTGTTCGTCGGATCGGCCGTGTTCTCCGCGGTGTTCGCCTACCTCGGCGGACAAAAGCTGGTGGAGAATTTCATCCTCGGGCTCAATCTGTCGCCGTTCTGGTTCCTGATCCTGACGCAAGCCATCATCTTCGTGCTCGGCTGGCCGCTCGAGTGGACCGAGATCATCGTCATCTTCCTGCCGATCTTCCTGCCGCTGCTCGATGATTTCTGCATCGATCCGCTGTTCTTCGGCGTGCTCGTCGCCTTGAACCTGCAAACCTCGTTCCTGTCGCCACCTGTCGCCATGGCACCCTTCTATCTGAAGGGCGTCGCGCCGAAGAACGTGACGATCGACGAGATTTTCTCAGGCGTCATGCCGTTCCTCTACATCGTCGTGCTGAGCATGATCTTGTTCTACGCTTTCCCGGTCATCGGCATGGGCTTGCCAGGCTACCTCTACGGTCACAAGTCGCCCACGTGCGAACCGAAGAAGGCGGCGACGCTGATCGAGGACGGAAAGATTGCCTCGGTAGCGCAAGGCGAGCCGAGCCCGTGCCGCTGGAAATCGAGCTACAAGCCGGCATGAGCGAACTTACGCACCTCACAGCCACAGCCGCGGCGGACGCCATCCGCCGCGGTGATACCACCAGCGAAGCGCTGGTCTCCGCCTGCTTGGATCGCATCGCCGCGCGCGACGGCGAGATTGGCGCCTTCGCGCACCTCGACCCTGAGCAGGCCCTGGCCGACGCCCGCCTTGCTGACAATGATCGCCGATCCGGCCGTGGCACCGGCCCGCTCAACGGCGTGCCCATCGCCCTCAAAGACATCATCGACACCGCCGGCCGACCGACGGAGAACGGCTCCGCCATCTTCCACGGCCGCCGGCCGATGCATGACGCGGCCGTAGTCACCACCCTGAAGAACGCGGGCGCGGTCATTCTCGGCAAAACAGTGAGCACCGAACTCGCACTTCTGACGCCCGCGAAAACGCGAAATCCGTTCAATACCGACCACACACCCGGCGGGTCGTCGGCCGGTTCGGCAGCGGCGGTCGCCGACCACATGGTGCCGGTGGCCATCGGCACGCAGACCGCGGGCTCCGTTCTCAGGCCCGCTTCCTATTGCGGCATCTATGGCTTCAAACCGACGCTCGGCCTCATACCGCGCTCCGGCATCCTGATGCAGTCGCACACGCTCGACACCGTGGGCGTGCTCGCGCGCTCGGTCGAGGACTTGGCACTTCTGGCCGACGTGATGGCAGCCCAAGACCCGTCCGATGCCGTCAGCTACGCGCGCAGCCAGCCCAACCTGCTTTCGATCGCGCGGTCGGCGAGCCCAATCCCGCCGATCTTCGCCGTCGTGAAGACGACCGCCTGGGACACCGATGCGACAGCGGTCATGAAGGCCGCCTTCGACGAACTGGTCGACGCGCTCGGCGACCACTGCGAAGTGATCGATCTCGTCTCATCGGGTGATGCGATCGAAGCACAACGAATCGTTCAATTGGCCGAGAACGCCGCCTACTACGGCCCGCTCCTCAAGCGCGCGCCCGCGCTTCTCTCGGACGGTCTCAAGGCCCGTCTCGCGGCCGGACTTGCCGTTCCTGCGCATGAGTACGTGGATGCGGTCCGCGTCCGTGACGAGCTCTACGGCGTTATCGACGAGATCACGACCAACTATTCGGCGATCCTGACGCTCGCGGCTCCCGGTCCCGCACCGAAACTGAGTGACGGCATCACCGGCTCGCCCATCTTCAACGGGCTGTGGACGTACTACGGCTGTCCCTGCGTCTCGATCCCATTGATGGAAGCCGATGGCTTGCCCATGGGCGCGCAGCTTGTGGGCGCGCGTGGCGACGATGGAAGGCTGTTGCGCACGGCCAAGTGGCTCGCCGGGCACGTGGCAAGCCTCGCCTGACCGTGTCCGGGGGGCTGCGCGGGACGACGTGGCCGGTACGGGTGGCCGGCGCAAGCCCGCAGTTTTTCACTTTCTGTTTACCAAAATTTATACTCTGTTAGGCATGATCCGGGTGGTCAGGCCCAGTTCGAGCCGTTCCCGTGTTTCCTGTTCAGCTTATCCGAGGACGCCTTTGTCAATCCCATTTTCGGGCGGTAGCGCCATGCGCGCGGCCCTTGCCACCACACTTTTGACTGTAGCCCTTTTCACCTCGAAGCTGGCGCACGCGCAGTTCGCCCCTTCGCCCATCTGGACGGGCGCTTATGCCGGTGTCCATGGCGGTCTGAACTGGAGCGAGGTCGACTGGACCGGAGGCGCTTCATTCGCCAGCGAGAACGCCACATATGGCGGGCATCTCGGAATCAATGTCGGCTTGGGCTTTGCGGTGATCGGCGTCGAAGGCGACCTCAGTTTAGACAATGCCCAGTACAGCCTTTTCGCAGGGATTGGCGGGCTCACCTACGGCGCCGATGCAAAGGCCACGGGAACCCTGCGCGGCCGGCTGGGTTTGCCGTTGGGCCCGGCCTTGATTTATGCCACCGCTGGTTATGCCTGGGCCGATTTCGACGTCACTTATCGCAACGGCGCCGGCACCTCGGTCGAACGCTCCAGCGGCTTTCACGGCATCGTCTACGGTGTCGGCGTCGAGGCCCTGGTGCTGCCAAAGTTCACGGTGCGGCTCGAAGCCCTGCAATTCGACTACAGCACATCGAAGATCGATCTCGGTTCGCTTGGGCGGTCGACGGATTCGTTCGACCCGAGTTCGGCCGTGGTCCGCGTGGGCGTGAGCTATCACCTCAACTGACGCCCCGTGGCTCCCGCCGGTCGATGTTTCGCGTCGACCGGCGGCAACTTTGAACTCACGCCAGCTTGGCCGGCATGTCCTTGCCCGCGAAGAACGCGTCTATGTTGTCGAGCGCTTCATAGCCCATCTGGTTGCGCGCTTCGATGGCCGCCGAGCCGAGGTGGGGGAACAGAAACGTATTGGGAAGGTCATAGTACCCGTCGTGGATCTTGGGCTCTCCCGCGAACACGTCCAACCCGGCATAGCCCAGGCGACCCGACTTCAGGGCCGCGATCATGTCCTCGTCGTTGACGAGATCACCACGCGCCGTGTTGACCACGACGGCGCCATGGGGAAGTTTCTCGATGACGCTCTTGTTGAAGAAGTAGCGCGTCTCGGGTGTCGACGGTGCATTGATCGAAAAGAACTGCGAGACCGAGAGCAGGCTGTCGAGTGTCATGTGGTAGGTCGCGCCGAGTTCCTTCTCCTTCTCGGGCGACTGCCGGTAGATGTCGTAATAGTGGATATCCATGTCGAAGCCGCGCGCACGCTTGGCCAAGGCTTGGCCGATCTTGCCAAAACCGTAGATGCCGAGCTTTTTGCCGTCGAGCCGTTGCCCGACGAGTTGCAGCGGCTGCCAGCCCGGCCAGTTGCGCTGGCGGATCATCGCCTCGCCTTCGCCGGCACGCCGGGCCGATCCGAGCAACAGCAGCATCGCGATTTCGGCCGTGGCCACGGTGACGCCATGTGGCGCGTTGCCGACCCTGATGCCGCGCGCTTTGCACGCCTCGAGGTCGATGTGGTCGAAGCCGATCGAGAACGTCGAAAGGCACTTGATGTTCTCGGGCATCCGATCGATCACGTCCTTCCGGCACTTCTCGTTGAGCGTCAGCAGGATGGCATCGACCGACTTTGCGGTCTCGAGCATCTCGTCGATGGTGATCCTCGGATCATCGCCGTGCGCAATGACATCGTAGCTCGCGCGCGCACGGGCCATCACGGCCTCCGGCAGCGGCCAGGTGATCAGGATCTTCTTTTTCATGACGTGCTCCCTGCGGCTTCGGTCGATTTCGCGTCTTCGACTTTTGATCAAGATGCCGCTTGTGCCGCACTCCGGCAATGCTGACAAGCGGTTTGCTGCGAGACATACCGCAACCGTTCCTTAACCGTGTTGGCGCACTGTCGAAGGGTGGTGGTGGGCTTCGCCGACAATTGGAGGGTCGTGTGCCATGCGCGCACTCGTGCTCTTGCTGGCCGGATTGGCTGGGCTCAAGATCTGGGCTCAGGATCACATTTATCGTTCGGCGGCCGAGGACGCACTCGTCCACGCCTATCGCCAGCGCGCTATCGATGCCTGCCAAGTTGACAAGCCATCGACGACGGAGCGGCGCAAGGACGCCAAGAGCCTTCAGGTGATCACGAGCCCCTTTGCTGATCCGGCGTCCATTCAACTCGTGGTGGGCAAGCGCGACGTGGACGTGGCAATCTGGGATGTCGACAACGCGCGATGGGCGGTACGCTACAAGTATCCCTTACTTGTCCTCCACCCCTCGGCGGCAAGCTCGGCTCAGAATGGCGCAGGACTTGTCTGCGAGTTCGACATCACACTCGGCACCGCGACGATATCAAAACCCCGCTCCTGAGATCGAGGCGTCAGCGGCGGACCGCCTCGAGCGAAATCTGCGTCATGAACAGGTGGTCGAAGCGGCCCCCAGTCAAACTCGATAGGATGCGCGTGCGATCAGAGAACGGCGTTACCGGCTCAACGGACATCACCGAAAACCCGGCACGTTCAAACATGCCGGCATAGGTATCGGGCGTGAACCAGCGCATGTGCGTGCGATCGAACACGCCCTGGTCGGCAAGTTCGAAACGTCCGAGAAGCAGCTCGCGCACCACCCGCCAATGGCTGACATTCGGCGAACTGGCGAGGACGAGACCGCCCGGGCGGACAACGCGCGCAAGTTTCTCGAGCGTGGTCCACGGGTCGACGAGATGCTCGAGCACCTCCGACAGAATCAGCGCATCGAAAGTCGCCGGGTTCCAAGGCAACTCGCAAGCCTCGATGTTGCCGGTCACGACTTCGCTCAGAACCCTGCGGGCGTCCTCGGCCGCCGAAGGGAAGAGTTCGACGCCGGCGTAGTACCCGGCGCGGCCTTGGGCGAGCGTCATTGCTCCAGTGGCACCGGTTCCACAGCCGACTTCGAGCACCCGCGCAGTGGCATCGTGCGGCAGTCGCTCCACAAAGTCGATGCGTGGATTGGAGAAGTAGACGGGCCGTTTGAATTCGTAAGCCCGCGCCGAACCGTCGGCCAACCGCGCTGTCCCAACCACGCAATACCCCATCAAGCAGTTTGCAGTTCGCAATGACGCTAACAGCGGACCCTCAATAGGGAGCTAACAACACTGTTGTTTGCAGGATGGCGGCAATCCACTCGAATTTCGTGTGTGCGCTTAATCCCGCATTTACCGTTTTCAGCGTTTTCTATCGGGTGAGGGTGAGGTCCGTCTGGGGCCTCGCGCCCAGTTGGTTCGTTGTTGTAAAAGCGTGACAAACCATGCCTGTGAGTCGAATTCTCGACTTGTCGAGCCGCATCCTGATCCTGGCCTGCTCGGTCGCGGTGCTCGCGACCGCTTGCGCCGATCCCGGCATCTACACCACGCCGAACTATGCCACCAAGAACGGCGACCCCCGGGTCAATCGCACGTTCCGGCTCGGCGTCGGCGACAAGCTCAAGATCACGGTCTTCGGCGAGGATAACCTGTCGAGCCAGGTCGAAATCAATGCTTCGGGTCAGGTCGCGCTGCCGCTCATTGGCGAGGTGCCGGCCAAGGGCAAAATGCTCTCCGAACTCAGAGACACGATCGCCCGGCGCCTGGCCGAAGGCTACCTGAAGAATCCGAAGGTCAATGTCGAGGTTCTGAATTTCCGCCCGATCTACATTCACGGCGAAGTCCGAAGCGGCGGCGAGTTCGCCTTCAAGAACGGACTTTCCTTCCGCGACGCCATCGCTATCGCTATCGCCGGCGGCTACACCTACCGCGCTCAGCAAGGCTACCTGTTGCTCGTCCGGGAGGGCGGGCAGGAAGAACGGCTGCCGCTGCCTTCCGATCTCCCGGTCCTGCCGGGTGACAACATCCGCATTCCCGAGCGCTTCTTCTAAGAAAATTGTCCATTCGGTCCAACAACTTGTCCGCACACAACAAGTATTCCGGTGTCACGTCACGGCCCTCGCGGCGCGTGATGCCGATGCTTGCCGGCGCGACCGCGGCCACGGCTGCCATCAACCTCTTGCCGGAGCCCGCCCGTGCGCTCGATCTCGACAGCGACGGTGGTCTGATTACCGAGACGGTCGCCAGTCGCGACAGGCTCAGGACCTACGACAACTCCAAGAAGTATGGCGCCGAGCGGATCGCCGACCGCGACCGCAAGGAATCCCAGCCAGACGGGATCCGCGCTGGCAACTACATGATTTTTCCAACGATCGGGACCGCGGTCGTCTACGACGACAACATCTTCGCGACCAACCAGGACAAGGTATCGGACTTCCGCACCGAACTTGCGCCCCGGCTCCGCTTTCAGTCGCAGTTGCCGCGGCACGTGCTCGACCTGTCGCTCGGCGGCAAGATCGTCAACTATCTCGCAGCGACCGACCAGGACTACGCGAACGTCAACGCCAACGTCGACGGCGCTCTCCATTTCGACCATGCCCACACTCTCTCTGTGAACGCGCTTGCCGCTCTCGAGCACGAGGAACGCAACGACGTCGAAAGTCCACGCGATGCCCGTGAACCCGTCGCTATCCGGCATACCCGCGTCATTTCCGGATTTACCCGCGATGTCGGCCGGCTTTACGGCACGGTGTCGGCGGGCTTCGAGCAGTGGGACTACGACGACACGATCTCGGGTTCCGGCGCGAGGCTCGATCAGGACTCCCGCGACCTCGATATGCTCAGCACGCAACTCAAGCTCGGTTACCGAATTTCGCCAGGCTACGAGTTGGTCGGCAGGATCCGCGCGCTTCGGCAATGGAATCGCGGCGACGGAACCACCGACTACGACGGTATCGGCTACGAAGCGATTGCCGGCATCGCATTCGAAACCAACCCGATCCTGCGCTGGCGGCTCCTCGGCGGATACGGCATCCGGGAGTACGAACAGGCCAGCATCGACAGCATCGCGTCGTCGCTGATCGAAGGCAACGTGCAGTGGTTGGCGACGCAACGGATGACGATAACGGGAACAGTCTCGCGCGCGATCGACGATCGGATCGGCAGTGAGACGGGTGGGCGCGTTGAAAGCCTGGTCCGCGCCCAAATCGACTACGAGCTTTATCACAATCTGGTGCTGACACTCGGTGGTGAGGTCAAGGCCGCCGACTTCATTGGGGTTTCGCGAGAGGACCGCTCGTGGAGCGCGAAGATCGGTCTGGACTACTACCACACGAAGAACTGGCTGTTTACCTTTGGGTACGAACATCTCAGTCGTGATTCGAATGAGGATGAATTCGACGTGACCCGCAACCGATTCACGATTGGCGCGAAACTGCGTTTCTAGAGCTAGCGAAAAGAAAACCCTAGAATGTACGGGGCCGGACTAGATTCAGAACAGATGGACGGGGGGGGCGGTGGCCCTAGCCTCGACCGAATTCTGTCCGCGCTCAGGCGCCGCTGGAAGTTGCCGGTTGTGGCAGCCCTTGCGTTCGGAGCGCTCGGTGCCGGTGTTACACAAATGATGCCGGACCGTTTCGACGCGTCGTCCGTGGTGCAGATCGACCCGCGCAAGAAAACGATCTCGAATCTTGAAAGTGTCGTCTCGGAACTGAAGGCGGACGCGGCAACCGTCGAAAGCGAGGTCGAAATTCTCCGATCCCGCAGCATCGCGATCAAGGTCATCGATCTGTTGAAGCTGCGCGAGGACCCCGAATTCGAGCGCGTATCTCATCTGAGGCGATTGCTGAACACCCTCGGCTTCGAGTTCCTGCTGGATGAAAATACCAAGAATCAGAGTGAGGCCGCAGCCCGTCTCAATACGCGCAGGGATCCGATCGCGAGCCTCATCGCCCCCGACCAGCCAGGCCTACGCGAACCAGAGCGGGACGAGGTGGCCGTCGCCTTCTCCGAGCGTTTGCGGGTTGGCCGAGTGCGCAGCACACTGTTGATCAATATCCGGTTTTCCGCCGGCGATCCGGTCAAGGCTGCGAAGATCGCCAATGCCATCGCCGACGTCTACATCCAAGAGCAGCTGGCCTCCAAACAGCGCTCCGCCGGCCACGCCAGCGGCTTGCTCGAGCAAAAACTCGAACAGCTGAAGTCGAAGGTCGCGGACGCCGAGCACAAGGTGGAGAAGTACAAGGCCGAAAACAATATCTTCGACACCGAAGGCCAGATCCTGTCTGAAAAGCAGCTCGCCCGTCTGATGGAGCAGACGGTCGTCTCTCGGAATGCCACGAGCGAAGCACGCGCCAAGTACGAGCAAGGCCAGAAGCTGCGCAAGCGGGGGGACAACGGCGGCGCGACCGCCGATGTCTTGCAGAGCCATACGGTGCGCCTGATGAAGGAGCAGTTCGCCAAGGCGACGCGCCATGAGGCCGAGCTTGCGACGAAGTACGGCCCGCGCCACCCGGAAATGCAGAAGGTCCGGGCGGAGGTCGCGGATGCGGAAGCCCAGCTCGCCGCCGAAATAGAACGGCTTGTCACAAATCTGAAAAACGAACTCGAAGTGGCCGAAAACCGCGAGCGACAGCTCACGGCAAACCTCGATACCCTGAAGGAGCAGCAGGTCGTCTCCAAGGATGCCACTGTCCATCTCAAGGAACTGCAGCGCGAGGCCGCGACCAGCAAGCAACTGTTCGAGGCTCTTCTATCGCGGTTCAAGCAGACCAACGAGACGCAAGATCTGCAGCTCGCCGACAGCCGCATCATCGAGCATGCCGACGTTCCGCTTTTCCCGGCAGCGCCCAACCGCAAGCAGACCACGCTGCTGGCACTCATCGGCGGCCTGATGGCCGGGCTGGCTCTCGTGATGATCCTCGAGTTCGCGACGTCCGGCATCGGCCGGCCGGAAGACGTCGAGCGCGTGTTCGACTTGGCCCACCTGTCGTCGGTGCCGTGGGCCGTGGCGCCGGGCGAAGCCTTCGACCGCATGCGATCGATCCGGATGGTGATTGCCGAGCCGTCCGGCATCTACGCCGAGGCAATCCGTGGCGCGCGGCGAGAGATCGACGTTCGCCGCACCCACGGCTCGGCTCGCCTCATCCAGATCGCATCGAGCCTTCCGGGCGAAGGCTCGAGCGTGATCGCGTCAAACCTTGCCCACCACTATGCCGTAACCGGACAGCGTGTATTGCTGATCGATGGCGATCTCCGGCGCGCAAACCTGACGCGCGAACTCGCCGGGGGGCGGCCAACCGGGTTGCTCGAAGCCCTGGCCACCGGTCTTCCGGTCGAAGCGGCAATACTGCGCGATAGCCGCACCGGCCTCCACTTCCTGCCGGCCAACGGGCCGCTACCTTCGCACCTTTCCAGCGCCGAACTGATCGCTTCTCCGGCCCTCGGAACGACGTTCGACAACTTGAAGCGCCAGTTCGACACCATCGTCATCCACAGCCCGCCGCTACTGCCGGTCATCGACGGACGCGTGCTGGCCGATCACGCCGACCAGATCGTCTTTGTCATGACGTGGCGGCGCACGCCGAAGCAACTGGCCAAGCGAGCTCTGAAAAGCCTCGGCTTCAATCACCGCAAAGTCGTTGGCGTGGTGATGACCGAGGTCGACCCAGCCATCATCGAGGACTCGCGATCGCTCGGCTCGGGCCTCGGCGGCGCCGGCCGTCAGAGCTTGACGGGTCGTCACGCCGCGTGAACACGGCGGGCCGCGGCCAAATGGTTGACGCTGCGATTTTTCTCATTTGTTTTCAGCCAAAATTCAGATTGTTGCGGTCTACTCGAACACGTTGAGGGTGTAGGCTGGCGCGGTTGTGCCGAGCGCGTGGGTGGACAATGGCAGTATCGACCGTAGTGGACGCAACGACCGAAACCCGGCTCTCGGCTCCAGGACAGGACCATCCCGTCAAATCGCGTTGGTCGCGCCGCATCGCCGCCGATATGGTCGCCCTGGCGGACATGATCGCGGTAATGATCGCCGGCGTTCTTCCGGCCTGGATCTACAATGTCTACGGTGGCGTCAATCTCGATTGGACCCTGGTCCTGCAGTCGATCATGGTCGCCGCCTTCCTGGTGCAGGTCTGTCTCCGGTACTGGGGATTGTACGACACCCGCAAAATGCACGATTTCCCCCAGGATCCGGCGCGGCTGCTGGCAGCGTTGCTGATCGGCATCCTGGGTGTGCTCGGCCTTTGCTTGCCACAGGCCATGCGCAATGTGCACATGTGGATCTGGTATGCCGCCTGGCTGTCGGCGAGTTTCACCTTGATCCTTCTCGTTCGGCTCTCGGCGCAAGCGTTGCTTTCGAAATTCACGGCTGACGGCCGCTTCGAACAGCACATCGCCGTGTTCGGTGCCGGCGCAATCGCCCGCCGGGTCAAGGAGCACCTGACGGACAAGAGCCTCGGCGTCCACTTCGCCGGTGTCTACGACGACCGTATGGGCGACGATCGCGTCGACCCCGAAGGTCTGACTGTCAATGGCAAGCTCGACGACCTGATCAAGGCCGCACGCGAAGACAAGATCGACCAGATTATCGTCGCCCTGCCCCAGGCCGCCGACCGCCGCATGGCCGACGTCGTCCGCAAGCTCGAACAGCTGCCGGTGAGCGTCCACATTGTCACGCACATTGCGTCCGACCTCGTCGGAGAGACCCAGGCCCACGCCGTGTCGAGCCTCGGCCCCGTCGGCCTTTTGGATGTCAAATCCAAGCCATTCTCGGACTGGGGCCCGGTGATCAAGACGCTCGAGGATTACGTGCTTTGCATGCTTTTCGTGCTGATCACACTGCCGCTGCTGCCGATCATCGCACTCGCCATCCGCTTGGACAGCCCGGGTCCGATCCTGTTCACCCAGAAGCGCCGCGGATTGAACCACAAGGTGTTCGAAGTGTTCAAGTTCCGCACCATGACGGTGATGGAAGACGGCGACGACGTGCGCCAGGCCTCCGCCATGGATCCCCGCATTACCCGCGTCGGAAAGTGGCTCCGGCGATCCAGCCTCGACGAGCTGCCGCAACTGTGGAATGTGCTGCGCGGCGAGATGAGCCTGGTGGGCCCGCGACCGCATGCGCTGGTCCACGACGACGAGTTCAGCCAAAAGCTGGAGGAGTATGCCGCGCGCCATCAGGTCAAACCCGGCATCACGGGCCTTGCCCAGGTCAAAGGCTGTCGTGGCGAGACCAGCACGACCGCGAAGATAAAATCCAGGGTCGAGCACGACATTCATTACATCAAGACATGGTCACTAGGTCTCGATCTCAAAATCCTGTGCCAGACACTCGGCGCAGTCATCTCTGGCAAGAACGCGAACTGAACCCGTCGGCCAGTATTTCAAGGGCGTCTTACGGAACCTGGATAGAGGAGAGTTGCGGCAAAGCGCCGACCCAGAAGGCGCCTTAGATCGAGAGCTGAAAACATGTCGCGTGCCCTGCCGGCGGCCCCGGTGCCGGTGATCCTCGTCATCCTGAGCTTCCTATGCCCGACGGAGCTGTCGCTCTACGTCGAAGGCTTGCGGCTGCCGCCGCACCGTGTCGCTCTCATCATCCTGTTCCCTCTCGCCGTGTGGCGGCTGGTCAGCACCTCCGATGTCCGCGTGCGGTTGTTCGACCTCTTGATCGTTGCCTTCGGGGCGATGACCGTTGGCGTTTTCATTCATCATGCTGACGGACACGAGGGTTTGGTCTACGGCGGCTCGCTCGCGCTCGAGAGTACCGGCGGCTACCTCGTTGCTCGCGCCTTCGTCCGCGATCTCGAGACGTTTCTCGGTGCCTTGAAAGTGATGTTCGCGGCGATCGTCGTGGCGATGGTCATCGCCCTTCCGGAGACACTGCTCGGACAACTGTTCGTCCACGATTTTCTGGCCAGCGTCACCGGCTACGTGCACCCGACCGGCTTGGAAACCCGCGTGGGTCTGACCCGCGCCTACGGCACCTTCGACCACCCGATCCACTACGGCACCTTCTGCGCCGCGATGCTTGCGCTGTTCTGCTATGCCGATCGCCAATCGACATCGGCCCGAAAGCGGGCTCTGTTCCTGTTGTTCGCGACAATTCTTGGCCTGTCTTCGGCACCGCTTCTGTGTCTCGGGCTGCAATGCGCGATGATCGTCTGGGAAAAGTCGACCCGCGCGGTTCCCTCGCGCACCACCTTGACCATGGTCGCGCTCACCGGACTCTACATCGGCGCCTCGATGTTCTCGAACCGCTCGCCGATTGCCTTTATCGCAACGGGCATGACCTTCGACAGCTGGACCGGCTACTACCGGCTGCAGATCTGGGAGCACGGCTTGAACAACGTCTGGGCGAACCCGTGGACCGGCATCGGGCTCGCCGAATGGGAGCGTCCGTGGTGGATGGTGTCGTCGACCGTCGACGCGTTCTGGCTCGTCATCACCATGCGCCAGGGCATCCCGTCGTTTCTGGTCCTCGCGCTCGCCATTGTTCTCTTGGCGCGTGCCACAGTGAAGCGCGCTGGCCGGAGCCAGGATCTTCGGCTGCGCAAGCTCATGATGGGATGGATGATGTCGCTGATCGCGATGTGCTTGATCGGCTGCACGGTTCACTACTGGAACGTGCTCAACGCCTACTTCTTCTTCTTCCTCGGGCTTGCTGGCGCCTTGGCTGATCCGCGGCGGGCGGCCGCTCCGGCGATCGTCTCGGCCAGCCAGCGACAGGCCCTCAAATCTCGGGGTTCGGTCGGCCCCCGCGCGCCGCTTCCCGAAGGCGCGTTCTCACACCCTGGGCTTCCATACGACCGGATGCTGCACGGCCGGCGCTGACGCTGGCGGCACAATTCAGCGTCGACGCACCGTCCCGCCTCTCCCTTGGGAGAGGTGGATTGAAGCCGCGCCTTCTGCACGCGGACCGCTCAGGCGACCGATTGCGCGGGAGCGGCCGCCGCATCGAAGCGCAAGCCCAGACCGAGAATGGTATCCCGCACCAGGGCCGCCTTCGCATCCCAGCTCTCGGGAGCAACCCGCTGCCGCGCAGCCGCGACATCGAACGGTGTCGAGAGGGCGGCTTCGATCGCGGACGCGAATTCCTCCGCGCCACGCGCCACGCGCACCAAATCGCGCCAGCCGTCGAGCGCTGCAAAGTCCGTCGTCACCACCGGCCGGCCGACCGCCAGGTACTCCTTCAGCTTGATCGGGTTGCAGGCTTTGATCCAGTCACTCTGGTTCCACGGCATGATGAGCACGTCCATCGCCGCCATGTAGCGGGCCACCATCTCGTATGGTTTGCGCCCGGTGAACTTGACGTTCGGCAGCGTGCACCAGTCATCCGGCAGCGAGCAGCCGCCGATCATGATGAACTGCACCTTCGGAAGGCGCGCGGCGACCGCGAGGAACAGCTCGGGATCGAATGTGTGCGCGTCGATGCCGCCGATGAAACCGACGCGCGGACGGGGCAGGAAGCTGATGTCGCCGGGCCCCTTGCCCGGTCGCTCGCCCGCCGCACCACCCGCGGCAATGAACGCCTCGAGCTCCACGCCGTGCGTGACCAGCAGCTGACGCTTCACCTCGCCCGCTTCCTCGTGCATCAGATGTGGTGCCGCATAGACGACGAGATCGGATGCGCGCTTCAATTCGGCGATCTGGCGCGTGAGCACCACCGGGTCGCCCTCGGGGAAGGCTTCGAAGCGGTCGGTACGTTGCATCACCACGGCCGACGCCTCGATCTCGCCGACCAGCGCCGCGCCGGCTGGGCAATGCACCCACAGCACCGGACGTCGGATACCGGCCCGCGCCGCCGCGTATCTGATCTGGGGCGCCAGCGCCCAGCCCGTCAGCTTCTGGCCGGTGCTGCCTGGAACCGACATCGGCGAGAAGACGAAGAATTTATTCTCGACGTTGACCACGCCGCGCGCGAGGCTTTTGAGCTTGCGCTGGATGCGCTCGGCGAACTGCCTGTCGCCGGTCACGCTCGGCATCCGCACTGCCAGAGAATTGACGAACAGCACCGGCATCTCGCGCGCCAGCCGTCGCATGATCTGGAAATCGAAATGGCCTCGGTTATGGTACCACCAGTCCTCGCCGCCGACGCAGATGATGCCATCGAATGACCTGATTTCGCCCACGTTCAGCTGGTTCATCGCCATCCTCAGAATCGAAAACTACGCCGCGCCGCCCGCCCCGGCCGACGATGCCCGATCATGGACTTCCGGCGTTAAGCATTCATTGATCCATGCAGGCTCTTAACGGCCGATTAGCCGCTGGCAACTAAGCTGATTTTCGATCCCTGTCGGCGTTGGCCATCCAGGCGTTTCGATGCGCGAACCAAAATCCAGAAACACTCGAGAGACGTGCATGAGCCGGACCCAGCCGATCGACGTCTCTATTCTCATCGTCAGCTTCAACACGCGCGAGCTGACCCTCGAAGCCCTGCGCTCCGTCCGGCGTGAAACAACCGACGTCTCGTACGAAGTGATCGTCGTCGACAACGCGTCGGGCGATGGCTCGGCCATGGCCATCGCTGCCGAGTTCCCCGACGTCCGTCTCTTCGCCCGCGCCGACAACATCGGCTTTGCCCGCGCCAACAACCTGGCTGCTCGCGAGGCCCGCGGCAAATACATCTTGCTTCTCAATCCCGACACGGTCGTTCTCGACCGCGCCATCGATCGGCTCCATGCCTTCGCGCGCCGCCTGCCCGACGCGCGGATCTGGGGCGGTCGCACACTCTTTGCCGATGGCAGCTTGAACTCCGCCTCCTGCTGGGGACGGATGACGCTTTGGAACCTCGCCTGTCGGGCGACGGGTCTCGCGGCCGTTTTTCGCACCGCCGAAGTCTTCAACGGCGAGGCCTACGGCGGCTGGCTGCGAGACACTGAACGCACAGTCGATATCGTATCGGGCTGCTTTCTAATGATCGAGAGCAGTTTCTGGCGCGAACTCGACGGCTTCGACCCGCTGTTCTTCATGTACGGCGAGGAGGCCGATCTCTGCCTTCGGGCAAAAGCCCTCGGCGCCAGACCTGCCGTCACGCCCGAGGCCACTATAATCCACCTCGGCGGTGCGTCGGAAAGCGCTCGCACCGGAAAAATGATCAAGCTTCTGTCCGCGAAGGCCAGCTTGATCCAGAGGCACTTCCATCCGCTTGTCCGCACCTTCGGGCTCACGCTGCTGGCCGCTTGGCCGGCGTCCCGCTTGTTCGCGACCAGCCTCTCGGCATCATGCACTGGCCGCGACGGCGATCGCGCCGCCGCGCGCACGTGGGGCGAAATCTGGACCGCGCGCTCGGTCTGGATCGCGGGCTACAGCCCACCCGCCGAAATCGAACACCCCCCCATCGCTGTCTCGTCCGCGACGCCCCTCCTCTGATCCGAAACCGAAGGCCAAGTCATGCCGCGCACCATCGAGCACCCGCAGGCGCTGAAACCACCGGTCATCCATTGGCCCGAGGGCCAGACCGCGGTCACCGAGGACATCCGCTTCTCGATCGGCACCCTTGTCAACGATCGCACCCAGTACGACCAGATGCGTTCGTCCTTCAAGGCCGGCGGCTTCGACAGTCCCTCGTGCGAGTTCTACTTCATCGACAACACCGGAACCGAGCAGACCTGCGCCTATCGCGGGCTCAATGCCTTGCTCAACGCGGCACGCGGCCGCCATGTGATACTTTGCCATCAGGATGTGCGGCTGTTGACCGACACCCGCGACGTTCTCATGAGCTGCCTCGCCGCACTCGATCAGATCGATCCAACGTGGGCACTCGCGGGCAACGCCGGCGGCGTCAGTCCGGGCAAGCTCGCCATCCGCATTACCGACCCGCACGGCGGCAACCAGCACGTCGGCCGTCTGCCCGCACGCGTCATGAGTCTGGACGAGAACTTCATCGTCGTCCGTCGCGATACCCGTATCGGGTTTTCAAACGATCTGTCGGGCTTCCATTTCTACGGCGCCGACATCTGCCTCAACGCCGACATCATGGGCTACAGCGCCTATGTCGTCGATTTCCATCTCGTTCACCTGTCGGCCGGCAAGAAGAACCTCGCCTTCGACGAAATGGAGGCTCGCTTCCGCACCAAGTGGTCGCGTGCCCTCGCCCCGCGCTGGATGCAGACGACGTGCAGCCTGCTCCGGTTGGCCGGCGACACCCTCGGGCAAATCACGGGGCGCCTCACGGAGACGCCCTACCGCAAGCTGTCCCGCCGCCTGCCCACCGCGGCCGGTTGGAAAAAGCCTGAGACGGAGACCGCGGGATGACCGCGAGCTCAAGCCTAGACGACGCAAACGTCACGGCTCGATCAGCTCCGGCAGTGACCAGCGGCCTGGGCGGCCGTCTGGCCAATCAGGGCGCGTTGCTCTTCGCTGGCTTTGCGACAGCGCAGGGCTTTTCGTTTCTGCGCAACGCTCTGATCGGGCACGGCCTGTCGAAGGGCGATTTCGGAATTGCAGCCGCGATCACGCTGGTGCTTCAGCTCGTTGAAACCCTCTCGGATCTGGGAACCGACCGGCTGATCGTGCAGGCGGACGATGGTGACGACGAGCCCTTCGTCGCCAACGCACACTTGGCCAACATCGTCCGTGGCGTGCTGACCGCCACCCTGCTCTACGTCGCTGCAGGTCCCATCGCTGGCTTCTTCGGCATCCCCGGCGTCCGCTGGGCTTTGGAAATCGCGGCCCTCGTGCCGCTCGTCAAAGGTTTCCTGCATCTCGATTGCCGGCGTGCACAGCGCCGCCTCGACAACCGCCCGCAGCTGCTGATCGAAGTGCTGCCGCAGGCTGCTGCACTCGCCGCCACGTTGCCGCTGATCATGTCGTCGGGCGGCTACGCCGTCGCGGTCTGGTTGTCGTTGCTGCAGGCCGCTTTGATGGTGCTGCTCTCCCATGCACTGGCCGAACGGCCCTACCGGCTCGCCTGCGACACGGCTGTCCTCCACCGCTTCGTCACCTTCGGCTGGCCCATCTGGCTGAGCGCCTTCCCGCTCATTGCGGTCTACCAGGGCGACCGCATCGTCATCGCCCGGCTCGGCGGCATGGAGGACTTGGCTGCCTATTCAGCGGCGTTCATGATCACGATGGTGCCGGGGCTGATCGCGGCCAAGGTCGGCCATGCGCTCATGTTGCCGGTGCTGAGCGGCGCCCGCGGCGTAACTGAGGTCTTCGAGCGCCGGTTCGCGCGTCTCAGCGAAGTGACCGCCGTGGCAACGTCGCTATACCTTCTGCTATTCCTTGCGGCCGGCGGAGCGATTTTGCCGCTGGCTTTCGGAGACAACTACACGGGACTAGGGCTGGTCGTCGGCTGGCTCGCCGTCATGTGGGGGTTCCGCATGATGCAGGCCGTGCCTGGCATGGCGCTCATGGCGCTTGGACATACGCGGCCACTTCTGGTGGCGGGCGTGATCCGCGCGGCGGCCCTGCTGCTCACACTTTCAATTGCGTTCAACGGCTTCGGGCTCGCAGCCATTGCGGCCTCGGGCGTCGTCGGCGAAATCGCCTCGCTCCTCTACGTCGCGTGGCGACTTGACCGCGAACGGCCGGGCCTGTTGCGGGTCTTCCTCGTGCGCGTCCTGGCACTGTGTCCGGCGATAGTGCTCGGGGTGGCATGCGCCGCTCTCTTCACGCCGCACCTCGGGATCGTGGCCCCGGTCGCAGCCGCAGCTCTCGCCGGCGCGCTTTTGACCCAGCTCACGGGATGGGTCGCGCCTGAACTCTATCGCGCCGTGCTCGACGCGAGACTGGGGCACGCGGAGCACACGCGACATTGAAGCGAGTTGCCGTCACAGGGGAGCGACCACCAACAAAGACGCATCATCGCCTCGTGTCGTTGAGATCGTTACACGCGACAGATTGAATTCGCCAGCATCGACTATTTGGATAGTGCCGTGGCCGTCGTCGCTCCAACCGGCTTCCGGCCAGCGAGCGCGAGGTCGTAAGCCGCCAGCAGGCGATTGCGCTCGGTGTCCCAGCGCAACAGCGCCTTGGCCCTTACGTGGCCCCGCGCCGCGAGTTCCGCGTGGAGCGCCTGGTCGTCGAGCAAGGACGCGAGGTTGTGCGCCAGGTCGCGTGGGCAATTGTCCTTCGCATAAAGGGATGCGTCGCCTGCGATCTTCCGCCCTTCGACGAGATCGAACTGTACGAACGGCACGCCGAGCGTCATGTACTCGAAGTGCTTGTTCATCGATATTTTGTCGTTGTAGCCGTTTTTCGGGTCGGGGATCGCGCCCACATCGAACGCCGAGAACGAGGCCAGCAGCGGTTGGCCCGATTGGAAGCCCGTGAACGTCACGTAGTCCTCTAGCTGCCGTTCGGCGGCGAGGCGCTGGAGGTGGGGCAGCTCCGTGCCGGAGCCCACGATCGCGCACTGGATATCGCGGCGGCCCTGCCTGTGAACCAGATCTGCCATGGCCTCGATCAAGAGATCGACGCCGTCCTGGTTGCCCATTATGCCGACATAGCCGATCAGATGCTTGCGCCCGTTCTTGAGCGCGGTGTTCGGCGCCGTCCGCTTGAAGCGCGTCAAATCCGGGATCGAGCGCACGACAAACACGCGGTCGGGATCCATGCCGCCGCGGCTGATGGCGATCGAGCGGAACGTCTCGTTGGTGGCGATCGACACATCGGCCGTCTTGAACGTCAGCCGCTCCAGCCCGAGCAGCAAAGAATGAAGCAGGCCTCAGCGGCCGAACTTCACTTCGAACAGCTCTGGGTTGATGTCGTGATGATCGAAGACGAACGGCTTGCCGAACAGATGTTTCCAGAAGCCGGCGACCAGAAAAATGAGGTCTGGCGGGTTGCAGGCCTGGATAACGTCGAACCCGACCTTGAAGTAAGCACGGACCGAGAGCACGAATTCCCAGAACAGCGCGCACGAGTATTCGAGCGCGTACCCGAGCGCGCCGTCTGCCTCGAACGGTAGCGGATGGCGGAAGACATGAATCCCCTCGAGCACCTCGTAGGAGGCCGTGTACTTGCCGCCGCGCGGGCAGATGACCGACACCGTATAGCCGGCCTCGCGAAGCGTGCGCGCTTCCTGCCAGACCCGGCGATCGAGCGGAACGGTCAAGTTCTCGACAATTATGAGAACGCTCGGAGACTTAGACACGCATAACACTCCAGAGACGTGCGATCGGACCCCTACGGTCCGCACGAACGGATTGAGTTTCGGCGGAACAGGTAAAGAAAGCTTTCGTCGGCTGGCACTGGACGCCTGTCGGCGCTGGCACTGGACGCCTGCCGTTACCTCCCGAGACAGAATGTGGGGTAACCGGAGACGCGACTTGCGAAGCGGCCCAATTCTTGCGATCTACATGTCGAAACGCTGTTAAGCAGTCCTTAAGGATTTGTAACCTGCGTGGAGTTGAGGCTCATGTTCCGCATTCCCCGATCCCAGCCGTGGCCTCCGGCCATTGATTTATCAACTGTCCGTGAGACCCTGCTCTACATGCACGATGACATGAAGCGTGTGCCGGGGCTCGAAGCCGTCACCAAGGCCATCGAGACCACGCTGACCGAGATCGAAAGCGCAGAAAAGAAGTCGAAACCCGTCAAGTTGTCGCCCGTGACAGCTCGTTTCCTACCCTACCGCCGCTGACCCGCTGGCATAATTCCCAGTCCAGCACGGGCCGTCCCACATCGGCGCGACCGAGTTTGAAACGTGATGCGCATGATCGAGGGCTTCCAGCTTCTCCTCGGCCGCTCGCTCCGCGGCCAGGATTTCACCGCCACTCTTGGGTCCGTGTGTACGGACTGCTGCCTGCGTGGTGTTGCACGAGATAGCCGTCGAACATCGCTTCTGGTTCCGACCCGCCCTTGATTGCGACGCGCCCTCTCCAGTGCGTGGCGTTCGCAGGCGATGAGCATGGAATAGCCAACAGGTATGGCTCAGCACTTGGTCCAACGACCAAGGCCGAAAACGCTTCAAAGCACGCGTCAGCGTCGATCACGCGCCTATGGCGCAATTGACCCTCGGACCGGGTAACAGCTTGAAACGGCCGCGCGGCGTGGGTAGGTATCGTCTCCCTTTCCCCCAGCCGACGCGAGGCCTCGACCATGACAACCGCCCCACCCGCCCCGGCCGCAGCCGTTCCGCCAACGACCGACTCGAACCTCGGCCCGATGCCGGAATGGAACCTCGCCGATCTCTATGCGGCTATCGACGCGCCCGAAGTGAAGCGCGACCTCGACGCGGCTGCGGCGGAAGCCACCCGCCTCGAGGCAACCTACCAGGGCAAGCTCGCCGCCATTGGCGGCGACGGCGCGGAACTCGCCAAGGTCATCGAGGCCTACGAGGCGTTGAGCGACCTGATGGGCAAGCTCGGCTCTTACGCGGGCCTGCTCTATGCCGCCGACCAGTCCGACCCCGTGCGCGCGAAATTCTACGGCGACGTGTCCGAGCAGCTGACGCGCATCTACACCGACCTCATCTTCCTCGAGCTCGAGTTGAACCAGATCGACGACGCCAGCCTCGATCGCGCCATCGCGCACAAGGACCTCGCCCGCTACAAGCCGTGGTTCGACGACCTGCGCAAGGAAAAGCCCTACCAGCTCGACGAGAAGCTCGAGCGCCTGTTCACCGAAAAGGGCCAGACTTCGCGCGGCGCATTCAATCGCCTGTTCTCCGAAACCATGACCGGGCTGCGTTTCAATGTGGCCGGCGAGGCCGAGCCGCTGACGCTCGAACCCACGCTCAACCTGCTCTCCAACGCCGACGGCAAGAAGCGACAGGCCGGCGCCGAAGCGCTCGCAAAAGTGTTCGGCGACAACATCCGCCTGTTCACACTCATCACCAACACGCTGGCCAAGGACAAGGAAATCTCCGACCGCTGGCGCGGCTTCAAGGACGTGGCCGACAGCCGCCACCTCGGCAACCGCGTCGAAGCGCCCGTGGTCGATGCTCTCGTCGCGTCCGTGCGCGCGGCCTATCCGCGGCTCTCGCACCGCTATTACGCGATGAAGGCCAAGTGGCTCGGCATGGACAAGCTCAACCACTGGGACCGCAACGCACCGCTGCCGGACAAGCCCGAGCGCGTCATCCCGTGGGCCGAGGCCCAGGATATGGTGCTGACCGCGTACAAGGGTTTCGCACCCGAGATGGCCGGCATCGCCAAAGACTTCTTCGACAAGCGCTGGATCGACGCGCCCGTGCGTCCCGGCAAGTCACCCGGCGCGTTCTCGGCTTCCACCGTGCCGAGCGTGCACCCCTACGTGATGATGAACTACCAGGGCAAGGTGCGGGACGTGATGACGCTGGCCCATGAATTGGGCCACGGCGTCCATCAGGTGCTGGCCGCCAAGCAGGGGCCGTTGCTGGCGCCCACACCCTTGACGCTCGCCGAGACAGCGAGCGTGTTCGGCGAGATGCTGACCTTCCGCAAGCTCTTGGCCGAGACCACCTCGCCCAAGGAGCGCAAGGCGATGCTCGCCGGCAAGGTCGAGGATATGCTGAACACGGTGGTGCGCCAGATCGCGTTCTACACGTTCGAGCGCAAGGTGCACGAAGCGCGGCGGCAGGGTGAACTGACGGCCGATCAGCTGAACGGCATCTGGATGGACGTACAGCGCGAGAGCCTTGGCCCGGCGATCGATTTCAAGCCCGGCTACGAGGTGTTCTGGACCTATATCCCGCACTTCATCAATTCGCCGTTCTACGTCTACGCCTATGCCTTCGGCGATTGCCTCGTCAATTCGCTCTACGGCCTTTATCAGGAAAGCCACCCCCACTTTATCGAGAAATACTTCGAGATGCTGAAAGCAGGCGGATCCAAGCACCATTCCGAATTGCTCGCCCCCTTCGGCCTCGACGCCCGCGACCCCGAATTCTGGAACAAGGGCCTCCGCGTTCTCGAAGGCATGATCGACGAGCTGGAGCGCGAGGAGCGGGTGGGGTGAGGCGCTTGGCCGTGAACGTTTGCGAGCAGTGACCATTTGCGAAATGGGCGGGTCGACAGATGCGCATTGTGCTTTGGCTAGTTCTTGCTGCGGCATTGGGGTTGGTCTTAGGTTGGCAGCTTCGTGCTTTAGGCGAACGCGACCCGCGGGCCTTGGGAGCCTTCACTATCGTCGACCGACTGTCAGATCCGCAGGCACCTTACATATCGGCAACGGGAACTTGGCGTGGGCAGGACCTCGCTCAAGCGGTCAACACAGTACGGATCGTATGCGATGCCACCGACAAGACCTGTGACATGTCCCAGGCTGACCTATTTAATTCGGATCGCCGTTTGTATCTGGGGCTGCATCAACAGTCATTCCGCATCACGGAACTCAACGCAAAAAACTTGGCCGCCGAAGAGTTGTCGCCGGGCCTTTGTGTACGGCAAAGACTCCTGATCGACCGTGAGGCCGAGACGATCATGCTAGTGCGAACGAAGATCAATCGTTCTGGCGATTGCGCCATTGTACAAGATGCACCGCTTCAGCTCTTTCTGGGCGAGGCTACAGCGAGGTAAAATCTTCATCGCAAGGCTCTGCCCGCGGCGCCCCGCCCCGCGTGCGGCGCACGGCTCCGCCTCTCCCCGTCGTGGCGGAGCCGCGCTCCGCGCGG
>PEQZ01000007.1 GCA_002928395.1 Hyphomicrobium sp. | reverse complement strand
TCGCCCGGATGCCCGTGGCGAACACGGAGGGTGTGCCTATGGCGTTGATTTGCGTAGACGACGATAAGCCGCTATAGCGGTTCGCCTTCCGATCGGGATGGGTCACGCCCGGGAAGCTGGCGTTTGAGGAGCCGGAGATGAGCCTGGAAACGGACGCCAAGACCAACAGTAAAAAAGCTGCCAGTGCGAACGAACAGGGTTGGCGGGAGACGGTGAAAATCGTCATCCAGGCCCTGGCGATCGCGATGGTGGTTCGCGTGTTCTTCTACCAGCCGTTCAACATCCCATCAGGCTCGATGAAGGAGACGCTTCTGGTTGGCGACTACCTGTTCGTTTCCAAGTTGTCCTACGGCTACAGCCGCTACTCTTTCCCCATGGGCTGGAACCTGTTCACGGGGCGCTGGCTGGCCGGTGCACCGAAGCGCGGAGACGTCGCGGTGTTCAAACTGCCGCGCGACAACTCCACCGATTACATCAAGCGAATTATCGGGTTGCCCGACGATGAAATCTTGGTTCGCAACGGTACGCTGTTCATCAACGGCCAGCAGATTCCGAAGGTCAGAAAGGGCGATTTCCCGACACGTGAGGATGAAGGTCCGGTCCGCCGGATCCCGCGCTTCGAGGAGACTTTGCCGAACGGCGTCAAGTACACCGTGCTCGACAGTGAACCCAACGGTCCTTTCGACAATGTCGGGCCCTATAAGATTCCGCCTGGCCACTACTTCATGATGGGCGACAACCGGGACAATTCGACCGACAGTCGTGCACTGTATGCGGTAGGTTACGTGCCTTACGAAAATCTGATCGGCCGCGCTGAAATCATCTTCTTCTCGGGAGCGGTGGACGAGCCTGGAGCGTTCCGACTTTTCTTCCCCTGGACGTGGCCACAAGATATCCGTTGGAGCCGGTTTTTCCATCTCGTGCGATGATGGTCGACGTGAGCGCGAGGGCACGCCCAGGTTGTCCGGAGGTCTCGTGTATCGAGCGGGAGCGGCTGGTTCTTTACCGTCCCGGCTGTTGCGATGGGCCGCGGACCGAATTGATCGGGCGGGTCGTGCGATCCGAGGCGGTACCATGACGCGCGCGCGCAGACACAAGGGCCTCGAGACGGCTCTTGGTCACCGCTTCAAGAACCCGGCACTGATCGAGCGCGCGCTGACCCATGCCAGCGTCCGCGGTGGCAGGACGCACCGTGACGATAACGAACGGCTCGAGTTCGTGGGCGATCGTGTGCTGGGCCTGGCTATCGCCGAGGCACTGAGCGACGCGTTTCCGCTGGCCACCGAAGGCGACCTGGCGCGCCGCTACAACCGGCTGGTGCGCGGAGAAACGTGTGCCCAAGTTGCGCGCGAACTCAACCTCGGCGCGTCTCTCATCCTGTCGGAAAGCGAGAACGAGAGCGGCGGCCGCGAAAAGGAAACGATACTGGCCGATGCCATGGAGGCCGTGCTCGGCGCCATCTTCCTCGATGCCGGCTTTGAAAAGAGCCGCGCCGTTGTCCGCGAGCTGTGGCAAAGTCATTTCGCACTTTTTCCGCACGTGGAAGCCGACGCCAAGTCAGCGCTGCAGGAGTGGGCCCAGGGCCAAGGGCTCGCGCTTCCCGAATATGTGGAGATTGCGCGCAAGGGCCCCGACCACGCGCCGAGGTTCACGTCCGAAGTCCGGATTGTCGGCAAGAGACCTGCCCGCGGCGAGGGGGCGTCGAAACGACAGGCGGAACAGGCGGCGGCCACCGCCCTTTTGACCCGTGAGGGCGTAATCGGAACCAAAACCCATGATTGAGCCGGAAACGACCGACGATGTGATGACGCCTCGGGTGGAAAACCCGCAACCGGCCGACCGCCGCTGCGGCTTCATCGCGATCCTCGGGGCACCGAATGCCGGCAAGTCGACGCTCATCAACGCGCTGGTCGGCAGCAAGGTCGCCATAGTCTCGCAGAAGGTACAGACCACCCGTGTACCCGTGCGCGGCATCGCCATCGAGGGCCAGAGCCAGCTGGTGTTCATCGATACACCCGGCATCTTCAGGCCAAAGCGCCGGCTCGACCGGGCGATGGTCGAGGCAGCCTGGGCTGGTGCGGGCGACGCCGACGCCGTGCTGTTCCTGATCGATGCGGCGCGCGGCCTCGATGAGGATGCCATGCGCATACTCGAGAAGCTTGGGACTGCTCCGGGCCGTCAGCGAATTGCCGTGTTGAACAAGGTCGACCGGGTCGACAATAAGGAAAACCTGCTCGGACTGGCAGCTGAACTCGTCAAGGCTGGGAGTTTCGAACGCGTGTTCATGATTTCCGCACTGTCCGCGAGCGGGGTCTTGGACGTGAAGCAGTATTTGGCGACGGTGGTGCCGCCTGGACCATGGCACTACGACGAGGACGACGTGACAGACGCGCCCATGCGGCTGTTCGCGGCAGAGATCACGCGCGAGAAAATCTACAAGTATCTGCACGACGAATTGCCCTACGCGACCACCGTCGAGACGACGAGTTGGCAAGATCGCAAGGACGGCTCGACGCGCATCGAGCAGACGATCTTCGTCGAACGCGACGGCCAGCGCAGCATCGTGCTCGGCAAGGGAGGGCAGGCCATCAAGCAGATCTCGACGGAAGCGCGGCGCGACATGGCGCTGAGCTTCGAGCGCCCAATTCATCTTTTTCTATTCGTCAAAGTGCGCGAGAATTGGGGTAGCGATCCGGAGCGCTATCGCGAGATGGGGCTCGAATATCCAAAGGACGAGACGTGACGTGGCCAAAGTAGGAGCACACCAATCCATGACCTTGCGGGTGGCGTTGGGGTTGTCGGTCGCAGTCGCCGTCGTGGGCATGGCGGCGCCGGACGCGGCCGCGGCTGTTCGGGTCTGCAAGGCGCCCGTCTCGAGCGGGCTGGCAACCGACGTGAGTGAGCCGGGATCGAAGCGAAAGGCACTCAGCGCCTGGGTCGCGAATGCGAAGTCTGCCGGCGCCCAGAACCCCAGTTGGCGGCTCGCCTCCAACAAAATCCTGAAATGCGCACGGATCGCGACGGGGCAGTTCGATTGTATCGCTCGCGCCGAGCCGTGCACGATCTCGCAGGCCGCGCCTCCGGTGCCGCGCCGCGGTATCCGAACCAAGGAAAAGCCGATCGCGATCTAATGTCGCGTCGCGCCAAAATCGAACCGGGTCGCGGCCATGATGCGATTTGGGCGCGACGGGCCACTCGCGCGATGATCGAGAAATCCGCGTCGTTGTCATGGCAATGATTTCGGCTCCAACCTTCCGGCCCCAACGGACGATGCGATGGAATGGACTGACGAGGCGATCGTGCTATCGGTGCGGCCGCACGGCGAGACGGCGGCCGTGGCCGAAGTGTTGACCCGAAGCCATGGCCGGCATTTGGGACTTGTGCATGGCGGCCGCTCGCGCAAGCTGCGCCCTGTGCTGCAGATCGGCAATCACGTCGATGCGACATGGAAAGCGCGGCTCTCCGATCAGCTTGGGCACATCACGGTCGATCTCCGCCGGGGTTATGCGGCTGCCGCCATGGATGATCAGATGGCGCTGTCGGGCCTGAGTTCGCTTTGTACGCTGGCACGCCTGCTGCCAGAGCGGGATCCGCATCCGGGCCTTTACGAGATCACGCTGTTCGTGCTCGGATTTCTCGATGATCCAGGCGTCTGGCCCGCGCTCTACGTGCGCTGGGAACTGGCGTTGCTCGAAGATCTCGGCTTCGGTCTCGATCTCACCTGTTGCGCTGCAACCGGCGGCAACGATCAGTTGATTTATGTGTCGCCCAAGTCGGGACGTGCCGTTTCGGCCTCGGCCGGGGAGCCCTACAAGGACCGACTGTTGCGGCTGCCGGGGTTCCTGGTCTCAGGCCGCCACAATGCCGTCTTGCCAGGTGACGTGGACGACGGTCTCGCACTCACCGGGCGGTTCCTGGAGGACCGAATCTTCATACCCCATGGAGACGAAATGCCGGAGGTGCGCCGCCGTTTGGCAGAACTCGTGAAGCGCCTGGGGCCCGCGTTGTGATGGCTACTTCGGCATTGCCGCCGGCTGGCCCGCGGCAGGGCCGCTGATGTCCAGCGCCAGCGTGCCCTGGGGTCCAGGTTTCAACGTATAGACCTGTCCGTTGCGGGCGTCGTACCGCGACGTTACCGATCCGGGTCTTGCCATGCCTTGCTGCAGCTCGATGACGATCTCGCCGGGCAGACACGCCGAATGGGTCACGGCATAGCCCGGAGCGATCTCGTGCGCCGTGCCACCAAAGGCGTAAGACACCTTCACGTCGGACACGTTGGAGATCTTGAATTCGTAGGCGAGCTCTTTTGGCCGGCCGAACAACTGCACCGAGAGGAACTTCGGGTCCTTGTCGGGCGCCCTTACGACCGCAACACCGATCTCGACGACGTGCTGGGCCAGCATGTTCTTGCGATGGCCCGGCGAGTTCTTCCAGCCTTCCACCGCCTGGCTGGCAAGAGCGGAAGATTGAAACCCTCGGCTATCCAGGTTCGAAGCCAGGTTCTCGGCGATCTGACAATGCAAGTAGCCCGCGCGCTGGGCACGCTCGGCCGGCTCGCGGCCGTCGGCGGTGTGCGAGAACGTGTTGGTGCGCGCCAGGTAGGCGGCATAATCTCGCGCCGCTTTCGAGAGGTTGGCGTTGATTTTGACCTCGCCGAGCTTGTTCTCGCGGCGGAAGGCGTTGGTCATCTCGACGATCGCGATTTCGACCTGTGGGATATCCGGCAATGGGGGTGTCATGCTGTTGGATTTGGCTCGAGGTTTGTGATCTGGAATTGGATAGGCCAACTGAACGGCGAAATCGCGGCTCTCCTGTGTGTTTCTGCAACTCGTGTCCTTCCGGCACTTGAGTGACGGGCGCGAGCGCAGTAACCCATGGCCCATGAGCACAAAACCGATTCTTCCCGGCCAGGGCCCCATCGAGCCCGTGGCCCTCAAGGATGCCCTCGAGGAGCGATACCTCGCCTACGCGCTGTCGACCATCATGGGCCGCGCGTTGCCCGACGTTCGCGACGGTCTCAAGCCCGTGCATCGCCGCATCATCTACGCCATGCGCGAGCTGAAGCTCGATCCCGCCGGTGGTTTTCTCAAGTGTGCGAAGATCGTCGGCCAAGTGATGGGTGACTATCATCCGCACGGCAACCAGGCGATCTACGACGCGCTGGCACGGCTGGCGCAGGACTTCGCCGTGCGCTACCCGCTGGTCGACGGGCAGGGAAATTTCGGCAACATCGACGGCGATAATCCCGCCGCTGAGCGCTACACCGAAGCCCGCATGACCGAGGTCGCTTCGGCCTTGCTCGAAGGGATCGACGAAGAGTGCGTCGACTTCCGCCCGAACTACGATGGCCGCGTCGAAGAACCGGTGGTGCTGCCGGCGGCGTTCCCGAACCTGCTCGCCAACGGCTCGTCGGGCATCGCGGTCGGCATGGCGACCAATATCCCGCCGCACAATGCCGACGAACTTTGCGCGGCACTGCTGCACCTGATCAAGCACCCCAATGCCACGATCGAGAGGCTGGTCGAGCTGGTTCCAGGGCCGGATTTCCCGACCGGCGGCATCATCGTCGAACCGCGCGAGCAGATCCTGGAGGCCTATCGCACCGGCCGCGGGGGGGTTCGGCTGCGGGCCCGCTGGACCAAGGAGGATACTGGCCGTGGCGGCTATCAGATCGTCGTCACCGAGGTGCCCTACCAGGTGCAGAAGGCGAAGCTGGTGGAGCGCATTGCCGAGTTGCTTTCGGAGAAGAAGCTGCCGCTGCTGGGTGACGTGCGCGATGAGAGTGCCGAGGAAATCCGGCTGGTGCTGGAGCCGAAGACCCGAGCCGTCGACCCCGTCGTGCTGATGGAGAGCCTGTTCCGGGTCACGGAGCTTGAATTGCGCTTCGGCCTCAACATGAACGTCCTGTCGGCGGGCCAGATCCCGAATGTGCTGAGCCTCAAGGACGTGCTTTGGCAGTGGCTCGAGCACCGGATTGACGTACTCGTCAAACGTACCGCACATCGCCTGACGAAGATCGCGCATCGGCTCGAGGTGCTGGACGGCTATCTGATCGCCTTCCTCAACATCGAGGAAGTCATCCGCATCGTCCGTTTCGAGGACGAGCCGAAGGCCGCGCTGATCGCCAAATTCAAGCTGACCGATGTGCAGGCCGAGGCCATTTTGAACCTCAGGCTGAAGTCGCTGTCGCGACTGGAAGAGGTCGAGATCCGCGCTGAGCACGATAAGCTGGCGGGCGAGCAGCGCCACTTGAAGGCGCTGGTGGCCTCCCACGATCTGCAATGGGAGAAGATTTCCGACGAGGTCAAGGCGACCCGCGAGCGCTTCTCGAAGAAGACCGATCTGGGCCGCCGCCGCACCACCTTCGCAGCCGCACCCGAGATCGACATCGACCTCGATTCGGCCTTCATCGAGAAGGAGCCGGTGACCATCATCCTGTCCGAGAAGGGCTGGATCCGAGCCATGAAGGGCCATCCCGACGACCTCTCCAAGCTGGAGTTCAAGCAAGGCGACGCATTGAAGCGTGCGGTCAAGGCCTCGACCACCGACAAGCTCATCGTGTTCGCGACCAACGGGAAGTTCTTCACGCTGGAGGCGAGCCAGATGCCGGGCGGACGCGGCCACGGCGAGCCCGTGCGATTGATGGTCGATCTCGAGGAGAACCACGACTTTGTCGAGATCTTCGTCCACGACCCGGAACGCAAGCTGTTGGTGGCCTCGACCGGCGGCTACGGCTTCGTGGTGGCAGAGACCGAGCTCATCGCGTCCACGCGCAAAGGAAAGCAGGTGCTCAACATCTCAGAGCCCGAAGAGGCGCGGGTCTGCGTACCCGTCGACGGTGACCACGTCGCGACCATAGGGGATAACCGCAAGATGCTGGTGTTCCCACTCGTCGAATTGAATGAGATGACACGCGGCAAGGGCGTCATTCTGCAACGGATCAAGGACGGTGCCCTATCGGACGTGCGCGTTTTCAAGAAGTCCGAAGGGCTGACCTGGCTCGACAGTGCCGGTCGGACCTTCACGCTGCCGTGGGCCGAGCTCAAGGAGTGGGTGGGGGAGCGCGCGCAAGCCGGGCGCATTGCGCCAAAGGGCTTCCCGCGTGCCAACAAGTTCGGACCTGGGTTCTGAAGAACGCTTCCTTGCCCATCGCACGGGACGGCCGGTTGTGCTGCAGTGCAGAAACCGCCCCGCTTGCGGCTTCTGTCGCGGACCGGTAGGAGTGGATCATGGGAGTACGAGGACGATCAGGGGGACGGCTGTCGCGCACGATCGGCGTGATCGCCATCGGCTATCTTGCCGCCGCTTTCGCCGGTCCGGCGCTTGCTCAGTCGCCCGCAGGGCCAGCCTGCTCGAAATCCGATTTCGAGGCGGTCGTGGACGAGGCGGCGGCATCGTTGCGCGACCTCAACCAAAAGAACAAGCCCGACTTCCAGGAGCGCCTGAAGAGCCTCAAGGATAAGCGCGGCTGGACCCACGACCAGTTCATGAGCGAAGGCGCGCCGCTGGTGAAGGACGAGACCATCGCGGGCTTCGAAGCCAAATCGTCTGAGTTGCTCGAGCAGATCTCGACGCTGGGGCAGGACGGCGCGGCGGCGAAGACACCGGATTGCGGGCTCCTGATCGAGCTCAAGGCACGTATGAAGTTGCTGGTCGAGATCCAGGGCCAGAAGTGGAGCTATATGTTCCGCAAGCTTGACGCCGCACTCGCGAAATAGCGGCCGATCGGCACCCGGCGTCAAGTCGGCAAGAGCAGCGCGAAGTGCTCGTCCATTACCCGCCGCAGGATTTGGCCATAGGTTCCGTGGCAGGCGTGTCCCCGTCCGATCCGCCCGAAGGCAATCTCTTTCAGCGCTGCGGCTGGGCCCTGCGGCTTTAAAGGAACGAGTGCAATCGGTGTCGAGACCGGCGTGAGCTGCGAACCGCGACCGGCCTGAAGAGTGGTCAGGATGCCGTACATTTCCCCCGTGATCGTCGGCCGCGACGCGACGATCAGACGATACTGGCCGTGGCGGTTCGTCACGAGATAGATGTGGCCCGACTGGTTCGGCATCGATACCTGACCGAACTGAGTGAAGGCTGCGTCGAGCCGGTCGGATTCGCGAAACCTCAGGATCGAGGTTGCGTCGTCCCAGCCGATTTCGGTGCGGTAGGCATAGATCGCACCTGGTTCACCGAACGAAGGTCTCAGGGTCAGATAGGCACCCTCTATCCATGCCACGGCCGACCGCGAATAGTTGCCGAGCTCGTCCGGTGCCACGCCCGTAACCTGTCCCGCCGCCGGTCGGCCTGGATGCACGCCGTTGGGCGATCCAGACACGTTCGCGCGCAGCGACATTCCGAGCGCCTGCTCGATGCGGACTGTCGTCGCGAGCGTGAAGGGGCGGCGTCCGGACAGCGCCTTCTCCAGCGTCGAAATGCTGATACGAGCGTGATCTGCGAGTTGCTGGCGCGACCAGCGCTTACGGGCAATCTCCTCGCGCACCCGCGTTGCGACGGCGCGGCTGTCGTCCGTATTCAGGGGCTGTTCGGTGGGCATCGTTCAGCCTCTCGTCCCGGGGACAAAGGAGCGCGGGCTATCGGGTGATCCTGCGCACGCACCCGTACATCTCCGCACGAAAACCGGACACGCAAGGCGCATCCGGGCGCGGGCGTGCCGAACAAAGCCAATCAAGACCATCGTTTTCTCCGAGGCAATCAGGCGTCATCGGAACGGCCACCAGGGAACCGGAGGCCCTGACACCCAAGGAGTGAACAATATGCTTCCAACTCTTCAAATCCCAGCTGTTCGCGCGGTCGGGAGGCGCATCGCTCAGTTCGGCCCGCATTTCTGGCTTGCGATTGTTGTCGCAATTGGGGCGGTGCTGGCCGGGGCGTGGCCGAACAGGGTGCTGGCAGAGCTTACTCAGTCCAGGTCGGCCGCATCCCCGACGACGAAACTGGTCGCGCCGGGCGACATGAAATCTGGAGCACTGCTGCTGAAGGCCAATGAGGACGGACGCTTCGTCGAGGCACCGCGGCTCGGCGCCGATTACGACCTCACGGTGAGCGGCCCGACGGTGCGCGGTCGCGTCTCACAGATCTTCCACAATCCCACCGACGGCTGGGTCGAGGCGGTCTACGTCTATCCACTGAGTGAGGGTGCCGCCGTCGACAGCCTCAAGATGGTCATCGGCGAGCGGGTCGTCGTGGCTGAAATCAAGGAGCGCCAGCAAGCCAAGCGCGTATTCGAGGCGGCGAAGGCGGCTGGCCAGAAGGCCGCGTTGATGGAGGAGGAACGGCCGAACATCTTTACCAACTCGGTGGCCAACATCGGTCCAGGCGAAAAGGTCGTGATCCAGTTCGAGTACCAGGAGCCGGTCAAGCAGTCGGGAGACACGTTTTCGCTGCGGCTGCCGCTGGTCGTCGGCCCCCGCTACAACCCGGCTCCTCCGTTGCAGGTGGTCGATCTCGTCCCGGGCGGTCAAGGCTGGGGTCAGGCGGTTTCCGATCCCGTACCTGATCGACCGCGCATCGAGCCTCCCGTTCTCGACCCCCTAGTGCACGCGCCAACCAATCCGGTCACCATTGCCGTCACGCTCTCGTCGGGGTTCGCTTTGGGTGATGTCAAAAGTCACCACCACGCTGTCGACATCGAAAGCCCGCGCGAGGACCAGCGAACGGTCCGCCTCAGGGATCGCGCCGTTGCCGCCGATCGTGACTTCGAGCTCACCTGGACGCCGGTTGCGGCCAGTGCGCCATCTGTCGGCCTTTTCCGCGAGCGCGTCGGCGACAGCGACTACATCCTCGCCTTCGTGACACCGCCAGTGGTCGCCGAAACCAAAGCAGCCCCTAGCCCGCGCGAGGTGATCCTGGTCATCGACAACTCCGGCTCGATGGGCGGCACATCCATCCGCGAGGCCAAGGCCAGCTTGCTCTACGCGCTCGGCCGCCTGAAGCCCGAGGACCGCTTCAACGTGATCCGTTTCGACCACACATTCGATGTGCTCTACCCGAGCGCGGTTCCGGCCACGGCCGAGAAGCTCGGGGAGGCGAAGCGGTTCGTAGACCGGTTGCAGGCCAGCGGCGGCACAGAGATGCTGCCGGCGATGCGCGCGGCCTTGGTGGACAATCGCGGTTCGGACAACACGTTTCTGCGGCAGGTGGTGTTTCTGACCGACGGCGCGATCGGCAACGAAAACCAGCTATTGGACGTGATCGCCGGCGACCGGGGCCGATCGCGGGTGTTCATGGTCGGCATCGGCACGGCGCCAAATACGTTTCTGATGACCCGGGCAGCCGAGATCGGACGCGGCACATTCACGCATATCGGTTCACCCGAACAGGTCGAGGAACGGATGCGGGCGCTCTACGAAAAGCTTGAAAGTCCGGTGGTGACGGGTCTGACGGCAAAGGTCACCGGACGCACGGCCGATATGACGCCCGAGATCCTGCCCGATCTCTATCGGCGGGAGCCACTCGTCCTGACTGCAAAAATCGATCCGCGCGACGCTTCGCAGCCGGCCTCGATCGACGTCGGCGGTATGATCGGCGAGCAGCCGTGGAAGGTGTCGATCCCATTGCAGAATGCCGCCGTTGGTCACGGGGTGTCCAAGCTGTGGGCGCGGAGGAAGATCGCCGATCGGGAAGTGGCGCGTTCGCTACGACTGCTGACGCCTGAGGATGCCGACCGGCACATTCTCGCGCTGGCGCTCGAGCATCAACTGGTTTCGCGGCTCACCAGCCTGGTGGCCGTCGATCGGACCCCGTCACGGCCTGACGGAGCACGGTTGGCGCGGGCCGACGTTCCGCTCAATCTTCCGGCCGGTTGGGAGTTCGACAAGGTCTTCGGCGAGAAGCCGGCCCTCGGCAGGGGCGGACGTGACATTCTGGAGCCGGGACAGCATCCGAACGGCACCGGCCAGCGTGCCGGTTCCGATGCCGATCCGCTCCGGCGGCAGGTGCAGGTCGCGGCCAACGGTTTCACGGCGGTGGCGACCGCCAGCCAGCCCCGGCCCGGCAGTCAGCTGATGCAGGCCGTGCCGCTGCCGCGCACCGCGACGGATGCGGAACTGCGGCTGATGCTCGGTCTGGCGCTGCTGCTGGCGAGCACGCTGCTGTTGGCCCTGCGGCGCCAGGCCCGAGGTTCTTAAGGCGCGGCACCTTTCGACCTCGTTTACGACGCGTCCCCGGGCGGATCTCCGATACCCCCTCGCCCACGGCGCCGACGGCGCCACGTCGATAGCGGAGACGGCAACCCCCGCCGTCTCCGCTTCGGTCTCCAGACATGCTTTCCGAGGTTGGTTGGACCGTGCCCATGCAGCATTCGCAGTCCTCAACAGCCGAGCAGCGGGCCGCGATCGGATGCCGTGCGCCGGTCGTCACCGCCATGCTCATGGCAGGTCTTGGGCTGGTCCTCGTCGCCCAGGGCGGTTGGGTCCACGCCAAAGCAATGTTGGCGCAAGTGCTTTTGCAACGGGCGTTCTCGACCGCGCTCGCACTTGGGAAGCCGGTCAAGCCATGGCCCTGGGCCGATACGTGGCCGGTGGCGCGCATCGAGTTGCCTCGTCTGGGTGTCAATGCCATCGTGCTGGCCGGATCGAGCGGGCAGGCGCTGGCGTTTGGGCCGGCCCAGGTCGAAGGCACACCGGACGCGGGCGAGCCCGGGACCGCCGTCTACTCCGCGCACCGTGATACGCATTTCCGCTTTCTAGGTCGCATCGGAGTTGGCGATGAAATCCATGTCACGCGCAAGGATGGGCGGATTGCGCGGTTCCGTGTCACGGCTACCCAAGTTGTCAGATGGGATGCCTCGGGTATCGATGCGGCGGCGATCGGGCGCCATCTGGTGCTCGCGACGTGCTGGCCGCTCGACGCCCGAACCTCGGGTCCTGAGCGGTATCTGGTCCACGCAGAGTTTGTCGCAAACGGCGCGGCCAGCGACTGAGGCGGCAGGAGCGAACGGTTCGGCACCGGTTCTGGTGTTCCGCTCCAGACATTTGCTTGCCTGCGCCGAGCGATCGAGAGCCCATGTTTCAACCTCGCGCCACACGAGGATAAAACGACCCTTGAAGTTCTCGTTCGCATCCGACGTTTGCGAACGCGACCAGCCTCGATAGAGGACCACACGCCAGACGGCCTACACGTGGCCCTGCGGGCCCGTGCGGCTCATGGCTGGTCGCGCAATGGGTGTCGGACCCAGCCGTTAGGGGTCAGTTGCTCTTGGGGTTGGAACTTGACCTTGTAGTTCATCTTGCGCGAGCCCTGGATCCAATAGCCGAGGTAGAGGTAGGGCAAGCCCAACCGGCGCGCATACTCGATATGGTCGAGGATCATCGCCGTGCCGAGGCTGCGGCTATCCTGGTCCGGATCGTAGAAACTGTAGACCATGGAAATTCCGTCGGACAGGCGGTCGCACAGGGCAACGGCCTTGAGCGGCCACGTTTCAGGCCTGCTCGACAGCGGGTCCTCTGGCTTCATGCGGTATTCGGTGAGGAACGTCTTTATGACGCTGTCCTCGATCATCATCGCGTAGTCGAGCACCGTCATGTCGGCCATGCCGCCATCGGAATGGCGGGCATCGATATAGGATCGGAACAGGCTGTACTGTTCACTGGACGGCACCGGGGTCACGCGCATGGCATGCAGGTCCCGGTTGCGGTCGACGATGCGGCGCATGGTGCGGCTGGGCTGGAACTCGTCGATCAGCACCCGCACCGAAACGCAGGCGTGACACCCCTCGCAGTAGGGCATGTAGGCGATGTTCTGGCTCCGGCGGAAGCCGCCCTTCAGCAGATTGTCGATCAGGGCGGACGACTTGTCATGGGTCAGGTGCGTGAACAACTTGCGTTCGAGCCGCCCTGGAAGATAGGGGCAAGGCTGCGGGGCGGTGACGTAGAATTCAGGAAAGTGCTTCTGCAACTCCGTCATCCGGGGCATCCCTCCGCAGGCTCCGGGCGCAAGCGCCGCGCCGTCATGCCGTTCAGCATGATATGTGACGACCGGCCTTTCAATCAAGCGCCTGGACACCAAGCGGTCGTTCATCGCCCAGTTTTGCAGCTGAACCCCGGACGTCGCCGTGTCGGTGGGAACAAGTCAGGGCTTTGGCTTGGCGGCTATTTTGGCGGCGGCCGCTTCGGCCTCGATCGATCCGACCCAGAATCGCTGCAAAAAACGCATCCGCGCCGGCCCCAGCGGCCCACCGTCACTGGTCACCGCGACAAGGTCCCGCGACCGACGGAAGGTGCCGCCACTGTCCTTGAACGAGCATACGAGCTTGCGGCCCTTCGGCAGTCCCGTCTGTGGGCGGGCAACATAGGTGATGACCACGGCGTTGGCATCGCCGATGCGAAGGGTCGAGGTGATCTCGAGCGCCGTCGAGGCCGGATTGATGACCGCCAGGATGGACCGGCAGGTCTTGCCGGCTGTCTCGTCGAGAGTACCAAGCGAGAACGACTGTCCATCGGCCGGACTGGCCGCGCTCATCCATGCGCCAAGACCCAATGCCACGCATCCAGCCGCCGCCATGCACCGTCGCACGGCTGGCCTGCCGACCTCAGTCACGATCCAGGATCTCTGCAGCGGCTTCACGATGGGGCCCTTTCGACGAATTGACCGGCTCGTGTTCCGGTTCCGACATTGTTTTCTCCTCGTCGAGCGCTCCAGAGCGAAACTCTGAACCATGAGGAACACAAGCAACACTATGATTCCCGTGCAGCTTTTGCATCTGACGTTTGGTTTCGAGACCAGCCACCAGGTGGGTACGTCCGACGCGCGGCATGAGCACGCGAATGAGGCGCCCTCAGCCGTTGCCTTTGGTCATAGTGTTGCCGTGTCGGGCGTGAGTTTCAAGAAAAGAGATGATCTTTGCTGCAAGATCCACTCCGGTTGCCGTTTCAATACCCTGCAGCCCGGGCGAGGAATTTACTTCCATCACCATCGGCCCCCGCTCGGACCGCAGCATGTCGACGCCGCAAGCGTTCAGCCCGAGCGTTTCGGCCGAGCCGATGGCGGTTTGCCGTTCCGCCTGTGATAAATCGACCGCCTCGCCCCGGCCCCCGCGGTGAAGGTTCGACCGGAACTCGCCGGACTTGCCCGTTCGCTTCATGGCCGCCACGACCTCCCCGCCGATCACGAATGCACGGATGTCGCTGCCGTCGGCCTCTTTGATGAACTCTTGAACCATGATGTTGACGTTGGCCGTCGAGAACGCCTCGATGATCGACTTCGCCGAATTGAACGTCTCGGCCAGGATCACGCCCATCCCCTGCGTGCCTTCGACCAGCTTGATCACGACCGGTGCGCCGCCGACCTCCTTGATCACCTCCTCGGCCTTGCGCGGTCCATGGGCGAATGCGGTCACTGGAAGGCCAATCCCGGCCCGGGCCAAGAGTTGCAGCGCGCGGAGTTTGTCGCGGGAACGGCCGATGGCCACGCTTTCGTTCAAAGGATAAATGCCTTGCATCTCGAACTGCCTGAGCACGGCCAGGCCATAGTTCGTGATCGATGCGCCAATGCGCGGGATGACGGCATCGTAGTGCGGCAGATCCTTGCCGCCGAACCGGAGCATGGGTTGGTTGGACGTGATGTTCATATGCACGTGCAACGTGTTGATCACGTCCAGCGCGTGGCCTCGGTCGAGCGCGGCCTGAATGAGCTTTTGATGCGAATAGAGCGACGGATTGCGGGCGAGCATTGCCAGTCGCATATGCGGCCTCCAGCCGAAGTCTGGTTGCTGCAGCCGAAGGCCACCAGCCGCGTCTCATTAGGCCAACGGCGGCAACGGCGGAAGGGGCTCGCGCAGGTCTGCCACGAACATATTTTTTCGGGAGGTGTGTGCGATGGGTGTGGCGCCGGGCGGTGGCTCCGGTTCGAGCGGCCGAGCTGAGCAGGCTGGATCGAGCGGACGAAGCCCGATTAGGTGTCGGTTGAGCTCGATTGTATAACCGTACGGCCGGCCCGATCATCGAGTGCATTGCAAAGACGCTGAAGATGCTTCATTTGGCATCGGGCTCGCGACCGATCCCATGCGGGAACTTCTGCCGCGAGTGACCCAGGCTTGGAATGAGCATGCGACCGACGTTCCGCAACCGCCCGAGATCTGGCTTCGAACCGAACGTTCGCAGTCGCAGCAATCGATGGCCAGCCACCATCGGTAGGGTGGTTTTGTCGGTCTGGGCCGCACTGTTGCTGGTGCTCGTCCTCGAGATCCCGGCCGCCCAGGCCATCGAAATCGAAATCACCGAGCGCCGGATCGAGCGGGATGTGCTCGCGCTCTACGACAGCCGTGCCGAAAAACAGAGTCACGAAACGCGCATCCATCAGTTCGCCGAGATGCCGCTCAATTTTCTCGGTTATCGCGTGACCTATCACGATATCAACGGATCGTGGCCCACACCTTCGGAAACCACAGGTTTTCGCGCCGTGCTGACGTGGTTCCTCGAACCGATGGAAGCCGAGCGTGCCGAAGCGCTTCTCAACTGGCTCGACCGCGCCACGGAACGTGGCTTGAAGCACGTCATGCTCGGCGAGATGGCACCGGGGGCCAGCGACGCCGGGTTGCCTCCGTTGGTCCGGCTACACGAGCGATTGGGGCTCACCCATACCGGCGAATACATTGATATCGCCCATAAGGCGCGGGTCTTGGCGCACAACAAATCGATGGTCGGGTTCGAGCGGCCGCTCGACAAAGTTCTTCCCGACTACCCCGTGGTCGTCCCGGTCGCTGGAAAATCGGAGGCGCACCTCGTCATCCAGGCCGACACGCGCGATGGTCTCATGGCTTCGGCCGTCGTGGCAACCTCGGCTGGGGGCGGCTTCGCGGCTTCAAACTTCACGATCTACTTCGAGCCGACAAGCGACCGTGTGCTGTGGGTGCTCAATCCGTTCGAGTTCTTCCGCCGTGCTCTCGGCTGGGAGCGGATGCCGGTTCCGGACGTCACCACGCTCTCCGGCAGGCGCATGTACTTCAGTCATATCGACGGCGACGGCTGGAATAATCTGACTGAGGTCGAGCCCTTCCGCGATCAGGAGCGGCTCTCGGCCGAGGTGATCGCCGAGGAGGCGATCATTCCGTTCCAGGATTTGCCGGTGTCCGTTGCGGTTATCGGCGGCGATCTCGATCCTGTCCTCGGCGGCAGCCGTCGCGGACAGGCGGTTGCGCGGCTCCTGTTCGCGCTGCCACACGTAGAGGTGGCGAGCCATACCTATACCCACCCCTACAATTGGTCGTTCTTCGAAGACTACAACCGGCAGACGGAAGCCGACGCGATCGCCCGCTCGCTGAAGCCGGAGCGGCCCTTGCGCGAGCGGTTCATCGGTACCCTGGCCCGTCTCGCGGGGCGCGACCCACCGCGTGGCCAGTACAACCCCTACATTGCCGGCACTGACGATCTACCGCGGACCTATCTGAAAGTGCCTTTCGATCTCGAAAAGGAGGTTAAGGGCGCGCTCAAGTTGTCAGAAAGCTTCGCCCCCAAGGGCAAGAAGGCCAAGCTCTATCAGTGGAGCGGCGATACCACGCCCTACGCTGGTGCCGTGCGGGCGACGCGCTCCGCGGGCGTGCGCAACATCAATGGCGGTGACAGTCGGCTCGACCGCGCGTTCCCATCGGTCGCCTATGTGCCCGCGATTGGCCGCCAGGCCGGCTCAGAACGCCAAATCTACGCCGCCAATTCCAACGAGAACACCTACACCAACGACTGGACAGGTCCCTACTACGGCTTCTTCCTGCTGGAAGAGACGTTGAAGAACACCGAGACGCCCCGCCGGTTGAAGCCGTTCAACCTCTATTATCACATGTATTCGGGCGAGAAAGCTGCGGCGCTCGCCGCCATCAAGCATTTTCTCCGCCTCGCGCGGTCGTCCGCCGTGATTCCGGTTCCTGCGTCGCTCTATGCGGCTGTTGCCGACGATTTCTATTCGACCGAGATTCGCAAGGTGGACACCGAGGTGTGGGAGGTCTCCAACCGAGGCGCACTGCAGACGGTTCGCTTCGACGATGCCGGGTCGCTCGCACTCGATCTCGACAACAGCCGTGGCGTGCTCGGTGCGACGATGCACAATGGGTCGATGTACGTGGCGCTCGACTCCGCCGTCGACGTCGCGCGCGTTGCGCTCAGGGCCGAGAACCGTGAATCGCCGGAATTGTCCAGCCGTAGTCCCATGCTGGTCGAAGCCCGGTGGCAAGTTCGCAACCGGCGCGAGGAGGACTGCGGGATGAGTGTCGACGCCGAGGGATTTGGGCGTGGCGACATGGTCTGGCGCACCCGGGCGGGACGCGCATTCGAGGTGACGCTCTTCCGCGGCACTCGTGAGCTCTCGCGTGAGATCGTCAGGGCCGGAGGGGACGGCCTGTTCCGGCTGCAACTCGAACCGGACGCTCTGGACCCGGTGACCTTGAGGTTCACCTGCCATGAGTAGTGCAGAGCTCAGAGCGGGGATCGAGCCCCACATGGTGATCATGGGCCTGGTTTTCGCCTCAGCCCTCGTTGTCGGCTACATGCTGCTGCCCGGTGAGAACGAACGGGTCGCGATGCTCGAGCGCGATGGCAAGAACCTGCAGGCGCTGGGTATTCTGGAAGCCCGTTTCGACGCCGGTGATCGGCGTGCGCGGACGCTCTACCAGTTGGTCGGACTTTACGAGCAATTCGGTCAAATCCCGCGCCTCAAGACGACGCTGGAAGCGCTTGCCGAAGCGCGGCCGCGCGATGTCCAGGTTCGCCGACGGCTGGCCCAGTTCTATTCGGCCACCCAGGACAACGAGAGTTATCTCGCGGCCCTCGAGCAGGAGATCGACGTCAAGTATTCCGAAGCTGCGTGCAGGGAGTTGATCGGCCTCCATCGCCTGAAAGGCGAGTTCGTGAAGGAACAGGCGGCGATCGTCAAATGCCGTCAGCGGGGCTATCGGCGCGCCGAGGACGTGGTGCGGCTTGCGGAACTGTTCGCGGCCGACGGCGATGCCGTGCAGGCCGCGCAGCTGTTGCGGAACGTTGACGATTTGAAGCGCTTGAAGAGCGATCGGGAACGGTTGCAACTGTTCACGATGCTGGTTGAAGCCGACCAGCCCAAAGAAGCCCAGCGCCGCGCTGTGCGCTGGATCAAAGTGTCTCGTGACAAGGAGTTCACGCTGACCCTAATCGAGACCCTCGTGCGAAGCCGACGTCACGACGACGCCATCGCGCTCGCCCGGGAAACCAGCCAGCCAGGCGACGCGATCTCCCTGACGGTCGCTGAAATCATGCTCGATCGCGGCGAGACGGTCGCTGCGCGCGCCTATCTGCGAGGGTGGGCAGGGAGTGCGAAGTCGCCGTCCCTGGATACGACGATGCGCTTCAACGATGCGGCGCTCGATGCCGAAGACGCAGAGACGGCTTTCAGCTTTTCATCGTCGTTCGGTCTCGCGCGATTGCCGCAGCTACAACTGGTTGCACTTGCGGAGGCATTGAGCGTCATCGGAAGAAAGCCGAGTGTCGAAGCTGTCCGTGCGGTACTGACCACCGAAACCCTGGCATCGAACCCGCTGCTGGGCGCTGCCGAGGAGTTGGGCCGTGGTCAGAAGGACGCCTCCCGCGAACTGTTGAATAGGGTCGAGCCGGAGAAGCTCGATGCTTGGAAACTGACCTTGTGGGCGCGGCTGATGCAGGAGACGGGCCGGGGGGGGGAGGCTCAAACCAAGCTGCGGAGTTTGGGCGTTGTTTCCGAACGGCCCGCCGACACGCCGCTGGCGTCGGCAGCGGTGCCGGCTGTCTCGGTTGTGGCGACGCGGGGCGCGGCGGCTATCGCCGCCAAACCGGCGGCCGAGCAGGCGACGAGAATTCTGCGGCGCAAGAAGCGGGCAAAACGGTTCCAGGTTCGGAATGCGGTCCGGCCCCCGGGTGTTGCAGCCGGCGCCTTCGCGAAGGAGCCAGCCGGGAAGGAAATCGAGAAGGACCAGAAAGAACAGAAGAATCAAAAGACTCAGAAAGATCAAAAAGACCAGAAGAGTGCGGCGCCTTCCTTCACATGGCCGTTTTCCAAGTAGGAACGATTGGCATGTCGTCTGAAAACGCCAAGCGTGCGGCGTTCTGCTTCGCAAGGGTCGAGTAGGGCATATTTTCTGCTGTGCAGCCCCGCTTTGCGTTCATTGGTGGAATTGGCGGATCGGTTCTGCTTTGGTATCGGTCACTGAAAAACCGTTTGAGGATAGGGCGTGAGTAACAAGAAGACCTCAGGCGAACGAGAGCGCCAGCTGGGTGCCTCATCCGCACTTATGGTTCTGCCTCCGGTTTCGGCCGTATTCGAACTCGGGGCGATTGTCGCCCTGATCAACTTTATCGATTGGCTGCTGCCCAGCTACGGTCTCGGCGAAGCAGGCCCAAGTCCCTACTGGCTCGTGGTCCTGCTGCTCAGTCTTCAGTACGGCACCGTCAGCGGCTTGATGGCGGCTGCCATCTCCATTCTGTTGACCATGCTGCCCGGCATTCCTGAACAGGGTGTCGGCGAGAACCATTTTGCCTTCCTGTTGAGGATCTGGGTGCAGCCGATCCTATGGATCGCGGTCGCGGTCTTGCTCGGGCAGTTCCGGATGCGCCAGATCGCCGTCAAGGACGAATTGACGCGACAGGTGCAGGAACTCGCCAATCAGCGGCAGGCGTTGGCGGACTATTCGAACAATCTCCGCAGCAGGTGCGAAGTGCTCGAGCGCCACATCGCGGGTCAGCAGAGATCGCCCGCAATCGCTCTGTTGTCGGCACAGCAGGCGCTCGGTCGGCCTGAAAGCGATCTCGGCACCGCCCTGGCCAACACCGTCGCACTGTCCATTCATGGTGGCCAGGCATCGGTGTATGCGTTGGACGCCTGCAACTCGAAAAGCGCGCGGACAGCGGCGGTTCGACAACCAATCGTGGGCGAACGGATTTCCGGCCGTGCACCCGCTCTACCGGGCCGTCGTCGATCGCGGAGAAAGTGTGAGCGTGCTCGAGGCCGGGGGCGAAGCCGCTCTGTCAGGCGAAGGGGTTGCCGCCGTTCCGATCCGGTCGGCAGTCGACGGTGCGGTCGTTGGGATGCTCAAGTTGGAAGCGGCATCACCAGCCGCAATCGTGCCGGAGACCGTTGTCGCGCTCGAGGCAATGGCACAGGTCCTTTCGTGTCGCTTTGCCGCCGCCGGGCTTGTGGCGCAATCGTCGACGGCGCGCCCGGCAACAGCCGATACCCAACGCGCGCCCTCGCCTGGCAACCTGCGCAGCTTCTTCAGCCGGACACTGAACTGGATGCCGTCAAAGGCCAAGACGCCGGATCTCGATGAAAACGACGGCGACCGAGTGGCAAGCAGCACCGGCGGCAGTCGGCCGCGGGCCGTGCGCTGACATGGCCCATTCAGCGCCAGCGGCCGCAGGATTGGCGGGGAACGAGCATGTCGCCGTCGCGGCCAATGCTTCGGCTCGCGCTTCCGCAAGCGTCCAGCGCTTGGCCATTGGAGCGTTCCTGGCCGAGGTTTTGTTGGCGATCACGCACGTGGGGCTCGGAACGGGTTTTGTCGTCACGTCGCTCGGTCACTTGGCTATCGTCGCTGCCTGTAGCGGTTGGCTCTCGACCCAAAATTCGGGGCGTCGGCTCGGCGACGCGACGGCCCACGACATAGTGCCGGGGGTGATGGTTGTCGCCGCCACCGCGGTCGCGGGGCCGATAGGAGCCCTGTTCGCGCTTGCGATCCCGACCATCCTTGCGCGCCCGATGACGCCGAGCCCGCTCCTCGATGCCTGGTACCAGCGGATTGCGCAATCAGGTGAAATCGATCCTCAAACGCGCCTCTGCGACAACGTCAGCAGCGGCCGCACCATGGATTTGGCGGCCCCCCCACCTCAATCCTTCGTCGAGGTCATGACCCATGGCGGACTTGCCGACAAGCAGTCTGCTCTCGGATTGATCGCGCGCCGGTTCCATCCCGATTACCTCCCGGCGCTGGCGGTCGCGCTGAAGAGTCCGGAGCCGGTGGTGCGGGTCCAAGCGGCCGCTGTCGCCGCTCGCGTGCGAAACGGACTGAAGTCCCGTGTCAGGGCTCTGCTCGACGAGGTCGACGCAGCCGTCGTTTCGCCACAGGTTGCCGCGCGCTGGCCGGAGCTGGCCAAGGCCGTCGCATCGGGCTTGCTCGACGAGACCGACCGCGTGCGTGCGGAAGCAGCACTGGCACGGTTTGCCGACGGCCTGGCTGCATCGGACCCGCCGTCGTCGGCGGTCGCACCCGAAGGCCCGCCCGAGACGGTTCGAGCGGTCCAGAGCTTCAAGGCGTTGCGCGTCAGTCGCCGGACCCGGCTGATCGAAGCGAGCGGGCGCTATGTGGTGCGCGACGGGGCCATGAGAGCCCGCGGTTCCAGCGCACGATCGGGCGCGCCGGTGTCACGGCCTGACCGTTCGCCGGAGGTCAATTTATGAACGAGCACACGTTTCGGGCCACGGCGACCGTTCCGCGCAAGGCCTCTCCCGACGCCGATATCTGTATCATCGTCGAGGGCTGCTACCCTTACGTGCCTGGCGGTGTGTCGTCATGGATCGACTGGTTGATCAGGTCGCAGCCGCAAACGACGTTCAGCGTTGTCACGCTATGGCCGCGTCCCACCGACCAGAAGCCGCGGTATGCCTTGCCGGAAAACGTTGTGGCTCTGCGGCATGTCTACCTGCAGGATTTTGGCGACCGTCCGCGGGCCAAACTGCCCTTGCCCCCTGGGGTCGAGGCGCTCGGCCGTTCGCTCAATCGGCTGACCACGCAGGGCGGTGCCGAAGCGCTCCGGGAAACCACCAGAGCCCTCGACGCGATGCGCAGCCACGTTGCACTACCGGTGCTGTTTAATTCGCCCATAGCCTGGCAACTCGTGCAGGAGATGTACGAAGCGGAAATGCCGTACGGCTCCTTTTTGCACTATTTCTGGGCATGGCGCGCGTTGCTGGGCGGCCTGTTCGCCACGCTCGAGTTCAAGCTGCCGCAGGCTCGGGTCTATCACACGATATCGACGGGCTATGCGGGCGTGCTGGCGGCGCGTGCCGCGCTCGAGACGGGAAGGCCCGCGCTGCTCACGGAGCACGGCATCTACACCAACGAGCGGCGGGTCGAGCTGCTGATGGCGGACTGGGTGGCCGATACGGTCGACAAGGGTCACACGCTCGACGATCCCCGTTTCGATCTGCGCGACATGTGGGTGCGTGCGTTCGAGGCCTACGCCCGGACCTGCTACGAAGTGTCTACCGAGGTCGTGACCCTCTATCAGGACAATCAGCGGCTGCAACGGGCGCTCGGGGCCGACGAAGACAAGCTCCGCGTCATCGCCAACGGCATCGACGTGTCGAAGTTCGCCCGCCTTACCCAAGCCAGCGACACGGCAAGGCCGACCATGGCGCTGATCGGCCGCGTGGTCCCGATCAAGGATATCGAGACGTTCATCGCGTCGGCCAGGATTGTGCGCGAGCGAATTCCCGAAGTCCGCGCCTTGATCATCGGGCCGACCGACGAGGATCCAGACTACTTCGCCGCCTGCCGGGCGCTGGTCGCGGAACTCGGGTTGGTCGACACGGTGGAGTTTACCGGTCAGGTCAACATCCTCGAATACCTGCCGCACGTGCATGTGGCCGTCCTGACGTCGCTGAGTGAAAGCCAGCCCCTCGTCGTCCTCGAGGCCGGCGCGGCAGGCATTCCCTTCGTTGCGACCAATGCGGGCTCGTGCCGCGAGATCATCGAAGGCCGGCCTGACGAGGTCCCGCCACTCGGACCCGGCGGCATCGTCACGGATTTGGTGGCGCCTGATCAGATCGCAGACGCGGTCTGCGTCTACCTGACAGAACATGAGCAGCGGCGGGCCCACGGCCACGCGCTTCGCCGGCGCGTAGAAGCAACCTACACGTCCGAGCGCGCGGCTGCTGTGTACCGTGATCTCTACCTGAGGCTCTGCCTGGAGCCCGTCAAGGGCACGGCTCGGGAGACCATGTGACATGGCTGGCATCGGTTTCGAGTTGCGCCGCCTCGGGCGACAGGAAACGCTCTCGTCGCTGGCGTCCGCTTTCGGGCACGCCGCCATCGTGGCGGCCGGCCCCTGGCTGTTCACGATCCTGAGCCTCGCCATCATCACTTTCACGGTCGAGCAGATCGTCGGCCTCGATACGCTGGCCACGTTCCGCATCATCATTATCTACGCGTTTGCGACGTCGCTGGTCATCACGTCGCCCGTGACGATCGTCGCCACGCGACTTGTAGCCGATGCGCTCTGGCTCAAGAAGACCGACGCCGTCCGGCCCTTGTTGATCGGGGCATTCGGTCTGTCGGTCGTTCTGGTCGCTCCGTGCGCGGCTTTGCTGGTGTTTTACTTCAATGTGCCTTCGGGCGTGGCTCTGGTTCTGACGGCGATGTCTTTGACCGTCGCTCTCATTTGGGTCGCGCTCAGTTTTTGTGGTGCGGTCCGCGATTATGTGGCGGTGACGCTGGCCTTTCTTTTCGGGCTGATCGTGTCGCTCGTCCTCAGCATCGGAGCGGCGCTTTACGGGCTTGGGCCGACCGGTATGGCCTGGGGCTTCCTTGTCGGCCTCGTCTTGATCTTGTTCGGCCTGACGCAGCGTGTACTGATGACGTTCCCGGCACCGGTTGCCGACATCCGCGACGGGTTCGCGGCCATGATCGACGGCATGGGGCGCTATCGCCTGCTGGCCTTCGGCGCGCTTGCAGGAACCGCGGCGGTGTGGATCGACAAATGGGTGTTCTGGTTCTCGCTGCAGGGTGAAAAGGTGGAGGCAGGGCTTATCCACGCACCGCTCTACGACAGCGCGATGTTCATCGCATCCCTCGTCATAATCCCGTCGCTGGCGCAATTCGTGATGCGCCTCGAGACTGAGTTCTTCGACCGCTACCACACCTATTTCGGCACCATCAAATCACACGGCACCATTCGCCAGATCGAGGCCGCACGCGTGCGGATGAAGAGCTTCACGCTCGATCATCTGGTGCTCATCACGGTGTCGCATGTCGGCATTTGCGCGGTGCTCATTCTGGCCGCACCCGCCATCGTTGATCTTCTCAACCTTCATTACCGCCAGATTGCCATCCTGCGCTTCGGTGCGCTCGGGTCGGTGTTTCAATTCATCTTCATCGCGACGACGGCCATGCTGCTGTTCTTCGACCGCCGCAAGTTGTTCCTGACGCTGCAGCTCACGTTCTTCGCTCTCAACCTCGTCTTGTCGATGTGGAGCGTATCGGCGGGCGAGGAATACTATGGTGTCGGCTACTTCATGGCCTGTCTCATTTCGAGCCTCATCGCCTATGTCATGGCCGACAGAACCTTCACAAATCTCAACTACCTGACCTTCATCGGCAACAATCCGTCGGTGCGCGAGGCGGCGTCATCAGTATCGGCCCAACGGCGCTCCATTCCGAGGATTTTCCGCGAGGCGGTAATCGCGGTCATGCCTCGAAGACGTCGAAGTTGAGCCGGTCCAACTCGCGGTCCTTCGGCGCGATGTAGAGCACGTAGCCTGCGGTTTGCATGTAATCCGCGGCTTCGGCGATCTTGGCTGGGGTGTCGAGATACTCGACCACCAGTACCGCCTTTCCCGCCGACTTGGCGGAATCGAGGGCGCTCCGCGCCTCCTGCACTTCGCTCTTGGAGTTCTTGCGTTCCGGGCCCGACAGACCGAACAGCAGCTCTTCCTTGGCCACGCCATCGATGGCTGCCATGACACCCTCGTGCTCAAGCAGGTTTTCGGTGTTCTGCATCACCATGAGGAAACCCGGTGCCTTGGATTTCGCATACCGCGACAGCTGGCTGATGAACGCCACCATATCGCCTTCGATGTCGGGTCGCGTCTTGGCGGCCTTGCGGTCGCGCCGCTCGAGATCCTCGAATACGTCGCATTTGTCGAGGTAGACGCCGTCGAAACCGGCCGCGAGAATCTTGTCGAGATAGGCCGTGGGTGAGCCGCACATCAGCCGCTGCCAGCCCGGGTCCCAGAAGCAGACGGAGTAGTTCTCCCTCCACTCGGGATTCTCCGACAACAACCACGCAGGCTTGTTCAACGTCCACGTCGCATCCCAATAGTAGCGATAGCTTTCGGCCTCGCCGACAGAGAGGTAAGCGAGGATCAGGCGCGAGCCTCCATTCGGCTTCTGCCGGATGCGCTCGATATCTTTTGGTTTGAGCGCCGTTTTGTCCGAGCCATCGCGCGCATAATCGACCACCAGCACGTCGAATGGAGACTCGGCGGCGCGCTTCAGGTTGAGGTTCTGTAATTGGTAGCCCCAGCTCGTGGCGTTGAGCAGCGGGTTCAGGCCCCGTGTCACGGTCGGACGTCGAGGCTGAGTTTCGCCGGGGGTGTGTGACCGGCTCGTGCTGTGGTCGGCCGAGGGCATGGACGAAGTCGCGGCTTTGGCGGTGCCCCCAGCGATAGCGGGCGGAGGCGCGCTCGTTCGCTTTGGTGGCATGTCCGCCTCTTGGTTCGTGGTGGCGTTGGATCGGGGTAAGCGCGGAACGCTCGCCTCATGCGGCACAATAGTTTCCTGGGTACCCCCTGGTCCCGCCGCTGCGGCTGGCGGCGGAGGTACGCCCGACCGGCGCGGTGGGTGCGGCTTCGTCAAGTGGTCATCGCTTCCGGCGGCTTCATGTAGGCTACCGGCCAAGGCCGGAGGCGGTGCTACGCCAGAGCGCGGTGGTACGCTGCGGGCCGTCTCGGCCGTAATCGACCCGGTCGGCCCTGGCGCGGCCTGGCTGGAGGTCGGGCTATGCACGCGAAGCCGCTGCCGCCAGACAAGATAGAGGACCGCCGCCGCCAGCACGATGACCGCGATCCAAAGCAGTGTGGTCGTCGAAATCGGCATGACAGCGTGTTCCCATGGTGCGGAGCCCGGACGTCAGCGGGCTCCCGGTGTGCGGCAGGGCAGCCGACACACTAACCAACGTCTGAGCCGGGGGGGATAACCCATTGTGACAGCAAAGTCACCCGTCGTGCCCTGTCCATCATAGCGCCTGGTCGGCGGCTGCATTTGGTCGCCCGTTGCCCATGATCGCACGCACTATCGAACGGGTTGTGGCCCCGGCAGTACAGATCCGAGCGTACCAAGCGAGCGTTCCGTCAGCAAAAACACGAAGCCCTCACGCGCCATGCGCAGCTCCGCGTCACGCGCCAGTTGCGGATCGCTGAGGTATTCGACCGCCCAAACTGCAAGCCCGGACTTCTTCGCCAGCCTCAAGTCTGCAAGCGAGCCAGCAACCATCTCCGGTGGGTTGGCTTTTTCGACATGTTCCACGCCATAGAACAAATCTTCTTTTGCAATGCCGTCGAGGGTCGCCCGGAGCGTCTTGTTCGCCACGAGTTCTTCCGCGTTCTGCATGACCACGACGAATCCCGGATTGCTGCGGCGGGCGTGACCCGACAGGGCCACGATGAACGCCGCCATATCGCGCTTGCCATCGGGGTTATCCTCGATCAGTTCGGCATAGACGTCGGCGCGGTCGAGGTAGATCCCGTCGAACCCCTGCGCCACGATCCGGTCGACGTAGGCGTCGGGTGTTCCAAAAATCAGGCGCTGCCATTCCGGGTCCCAGAACTTGACGGGGAAGTTCCCGTCCCACCGCGGGTTGACTTGCCCTAGCCAGGCCGGCCGTGTCGGGGCCAGATACCAGTCCTGGTTCCAGTAGAACCGGTAGCGCTCTGCTTCGCCGATGGAGAGGTATGCGAGCAGCAGCCGGCGGCTGCCGTCGGGGCGGATTTTCATCGCCGCCACCTCGTCAGGGGTGAACTCGCGCAGGAAACGGCGGTTGGCCGAGATCGCGTGGTCGATGACCACCAGATCGTAGGGCGACGCTGCGACGTCGGCCGGTTCGATGAACCGCAGTTGATAGCCCCAGGTTTTGACGTTCGCGAGGACAGCGCGACGTTGTTTGGCAGTGGCAGTGCCAATGGCGGTGGCGGCCTCTTTGTCGCGCGGCGCGGCCTGCACGATGGTCGTGCTCGCTGTGAGACTTGAAAGGATCGCGACCGCGAGCAAAAGGAAATTGCGCATGTTGGCTTTCCGCGACGAGCCCGCCCAAGTTCATGTTAGAAATTCACGCCGGGCAGCCACAGTGCGCCCAGGTCCCGTGGACCGATATATGGGATGAAGCCCTGGCTTTCGATCTTCTTCTTGGCGTCGCTGATCTTGCCACGGTCCTTTACGTAATCGACCACGAACACCGGCCGGCCCGCGGCTCGGGCGCGCTTCAAGTTTGCAATCGAGGAGCGTACCGCTTCTACGCTGTTGGCGCCTTGCGAGTAATCCACGCCGTAGAACAGGTCTTCTTTGGCGACAGCGTCGATGGCGTCGATCATCGTCTTGTGGGCAAGCAGTTCTTCCGCGTTTTGCAGGATGACCATGAACCCTGGGTTCTTTTTGCGTGCATGAGCAGCAAGTCGAGCCACGAACTCGACCATCTTGGCTTCTGCGTCGGGGCACTCTTTCTTGACCTCGCTGTAGACGTCGACGCGGTCGAGATAGACGCCGTCGAGGCCAAGCTCGATCAGCCGGTAGAGAGGCGAGAGCTCGATGCTGTTGTAAATGTTCAAGCCATTGTCATCACCGAGGATCGTTTTCTGCCAGCCCTCGGTGCAAAAGCGGATGATCCGATTGCCCTTCCATTGCGGGTTCTCGTGCAACAGCCAGTCGGGAGCATCCTCGGTCATGTACTCGGTGCTGAAATAGTCCGGCCGGTAGTCCTCCGCCTCCCCGATCGACAGATAGGATACGACGAGGCGCTTCGAGCCGTCCGGTTTCGTCTTGAGGCTTGTGACTTCGTCGGGCCGGAATGGACGGTCGGCAGCTAGACCTGTTGTGGCATCGACAACCAGCAGATCATAGGGCGAGCGCGCTGCGTCTTCGACCTTGAGGCCGTTCAATTGGTAACCCCAGCTCCGGACCGCGGACATGCGTGCGAGGCGATCGGCACGCGCGGCTGCAACAGAGGCGGCCGTCGGTGATGTGGCGGCCGGTGCCGGTTTGGCCAAAGGTGGGGTCGTCGTCGGCTGCGGTGTTGGTCGCTTGGCCGGCCGTGGTGCCGGTGGTGGTGGAAGCGGCGTCTCGTCGGCAGTACGCGCTAAGCCGGTACCTGGCAGTGCGCCGAGAATGGCAAGACAGGTTGCGAGGAAAACCCAGCCGGCGCAGAACCCGCTCGGACGACCTTTCGGAACGCTGTTTCTGCAACCCAGCATGGCGATTCCCCGAGCCTCTGGCATAACCAGAGGCCTAACAGGCGCCTATTTCATGTCAATCGACACAACACGCCACCCGGCCTTTAGCCAGCTGTTCAGCCGAAAGTGTGCCAATGGGGCCAAATTTTCTCGAGAATCAATGGTTCTGGATAGTGTGGCGTCGCGCCTGAGTTGACCGATGGTGCGGCTGGGTAGTCGTCAACTCAGGCGCGATGAACGCCACACTACGCTTTTGATTTATCGAGTGGCCCTTGTGTCGCGCCAAAATCGGACCGGGTCGCGGCCATGATGCGATTTTGGCGCGACGGGCCACTCGTCCGAAGTGAAATCAGCCTTGCCGCGCCGGCGTCGTATCGGCCGGCAGCTCAGCGGTTGGATCGATCGAGGAATGCAGAAGCCACGCGCTGGCGCTTACGACGACTGCGAGAATGGCGATACCCACAATGGCCTGCCGAATCGCCCAGGCGGCCGGTGAACGATGGCGCAAACCCAGATTGATCTCGGTGGCGGGCGTCGTGGTCGTCATGCTCTTCCTCTGTGTCGTGGGTCGTCTGTCGGTGCCGGCCGCGGATGCGGCTGCCGAGCGGTGGCGGCCAACCACCATGGCGGAGCATCTGGGCGAAGTGCGGGCCGGGTGGAGGCGAATATCAGGCGTTTTGGCCAAGGCTACTGGAGCTGATCCGGGCAAGAGGTCAAGGCGGGCAATGACGTAGAAGCGATATGATCGGCAAAGCGTGTCCTGGCCGCAACGATCGGCATGCGGATGAGCGTCGTCCCGCCTCGTGGAGCGCATCTGACGATTGCCCCCCTCGCGATTCGCCTCGATGGCCAACGCCGGATGGAAAAGCAGACGCGAAATCAGTATGCTGCTGGTTCCCGATATGGTTCCGACATTTGCTCTGGAGCGGTCTGCGAACGGAAGCAGATGTTTGGATCTGAACACTACCGAACGCGACGACCCAGCCCCAGAATCGCGGTGAGCGGGAGGACTAATCCGATCACGGCCACCGCGACGACCAACGCTGGCAATTGGCCATAGGAACCGCGTTCCACGACATAGATCTCGTTCAGGTACTTTGTCAGCAACTGGCCGGCAACCAGGGCAAGGTTCATCAACGAACCCATCAGCGCGAACCATGTGGCCCGATGATCGCGGGGCGCGTAGATCGCCGTCAGCGTGAGCAGGGGGATGATGCCGAGCTGGGCGAACGGCGACGTCGCGGCAGTGTCGATCACCGCTATGGCGCGAGCGCCGACCCCGAACATCCGCTCGGTCCAATGGTGGACGTCGAACACCAGGAGCAGGCCGGGGATGGCCAGCACGGTTCCGAGCACCGTCAGCCAGAACAGAACCCGGGCCACCGGTTGGCGGGTGATGGCGTCGGCGAACAGCCAGGTGGCCAACAGCGCAATCAACGCTCCGAACTGGCCGAGCGTGCCGAAGAACGCCTCGTCGAACCCGAGCCTGTCGATCGAATACCACTGGAAACCCGAGCCCACGCTCGGCGTTGCCCGGAACGCAAAAATCAGGATGGCGGCTAAGATGATTCGCTGCTTGGTGACGGCATCGATCTCAGATGTGATCCGGGCGAGCATCACGATCACCACCGCCATCGAGATCATGAAGACGATCTCCTCCTTGAACAGCGCGTCAGAAACGCCAAGGATCACGACGGTCGCGCCGAACAGCAAGCCACCGCCCAGGATGCGCCAGTCCGTCGGCCGGCTTTCGCCTGGTTCGAGCCTCACGGTCAGTGCGCCGGTCACCGAAATGAGCGGCACCAGGAGACCGATCAGGAATACGGTCGAATAGGGCAGCGACTGCGCAAGCCAGCCGGCGAGCCCCGCCGTCAGGAAGACGCCGAGCGAAAGTGACAGGCGGCCGAGCACCTGCACCATGCCGAGGTCGCGGTCGATCTCCACCTGCTCCCGCGGGTTGCCGTCGTCGTCAAAGTGCGGCACCACCTCGGTGCTCATGGCATCCGCCACGACATCCTGCAGCACGACACCGATGACGGTCATCAACGAGGCTATGAAGTAGATCGTTTCGGGCTTGGCGAACGTGATCAACTTGGCCGCGGCGCCGGCCAGTATCAATAGGCTCGTGGCCACGAGTGCCGCCCCGATCAACACGTAGATGCGCCGCCGGGAGCCGAACACGGGCACGGTGTCGACGAGTTCGCCGAACACCATCTTGATGGTCCAAGGCAGCGTCAGCCAGACACCGATCTGTGCCAGCTGCGCCGCGCTGAGCGTCAGACCATTCTTGACCCAGAAGCTGTCGGCGATGGCCGTGATGCCAAGCGCTCCGTAGGCGAAATAGATCATCAGCAGAGGCAGATAAGCCCAGCGGAAGGCACGCACGGGTGCCACCAGTGCGGCGTGCAACCGTTCCCGAACGAAAGCGACCGTCGACGGTGGGTCGTTGTCCGGAGTGACGCCGATCGTCAAGGCGTTGGCCTCGTCTGGCGAGCAAGCGCGTGGGTCGCGGCCAAATCGACCTTGCCCGAGCCAAGCACCGGGATCTGTTCGACGATCTGGATTGAGCGCGGCACCCAGAGTTCCGGTACGCCTTCAGCCTGCGCATGTGCCAGCAGTTCGCCGCGCTGGGCGAGCGGGTTATCGGTCACCAGCACCAATTGTTCCCCCTTCTTCGGGTCCGGCAGCGGGATGACGACGTGCTGATGGTCCGGCCAGACATCCTGGGCCAGCATTTCGACGGCCGCCAGCGAGACCATTTCACCGGCGATTTTGGCAAAGCGCTTGGCGCGGCCGCGGATGGTGACGAAGCCGTCGTCGATGGTCACGATGTCGCCGGTGTCATGCCAGCCGCCCTCCGGCTTCACCAGCACCCCGGGCCGCTCGGCCAGGATGTATCCTGCCATCACGTTGGGTCCGCGCACGACCAGCTTGCCTCCTTCGGTGATGCCCTCCACGGGATGGAGCCGCGGTTCGATACCGGGAATGAGCCGTCCCACCGAACCGGGCCGGTTGCCCGACGGCAGATTGCAGGCGAGCACAGGCGAGCATTCGGTTGCGCCATAACCTTCGAGGATCGTTGTTCCGGTCTTGCTCCACATCGCGCGGGTGGCGTCCTTCACGCGCTCGGCGCCGGCGATGACAAACCGGACGGAATTCAACTCGCCGTCGTTGGCTGCGCGGCCATAGCCTTGCAGAAACGTGTCGGTGGCGAACAGCACGGTGGCCTTGGTATCACCGATCAGTTTCGGCACCTGCTTGTAGTGCAAGGGGCTCGGGTAGAGAACGGTTTTCAGGCCGTTGAGGACCGGCATGAGTGTGGCTGCCGTCAGGCCGAACGAATGGAACATCGGCAGCGGGTTCATCACGGTGTCGGCCGGCGAGAGCATGCCGGCAGCGTGGGCGTAGATCTGCCGGGCATTCGAAACCAGGTTGGTGTTTGTGAGCGCGACACCTTTCGGGCTGCCTTCGGTGCCGGAGGTGTAGAGAATGACCGCAGTCTTGTCGGCGCGGGATGCCGCGTCGGCGAACAGCATGCCCGCCAATGCCGACCTCGCGGCTCCGGATAACTTGTCCAAGGCACCGATCGAGGTCCGCACCTGCTCGAGGTAGACGATCTTGACGTGTTTGCCGGGGCTGATTTCGGTCGCGGCAAGGGCTGAGACGACGTCGCCGAGATTGGCCGTCTCGATGAAGCGGCGCGAGGTGACGACCGTCTCGACAAGGCCCGTCTTGACCGCCGAAATCAAGTTGCGGACGCCGGCCGTGAAGTTGAGCATGGCGGCGACGCGGCCGTAGGCGTTGAGGCCAAACACCGTCACCGCCAGGCCGTTGACGTTTGGCAGCAGCACGCCCACGGCCTGTCCGGGCCGTGTGAGGCCGGCGAGTTTGCCGCCGAGTACGAGGCTGCCGAGCACGAGCCTGCCGTAGGTGAGGGTCTGCCGTTCGGCATCCTCGAGGACGACCTTGGCCGCACCATGCCGCCTTTTGGCATCCAGCAAGGCTGCAAACAGGGTGGTTCGGGCTGAAATCGGATCAAAGGCCGCGGTTTTTGACATGGGTGTATCGGGTGAACAAGGAGGGTCAAGGGCACCGTACCATGCACGGTGTTGCGCCGGTCATGCAACTCGTCCGGCAGGTCAGAGAAAATCCGAGGCGAATTTGATTAAACTTTATCGTTCGCTGTTTACGGGGTGTCAGTGCGGATTGCGTAGGCTTTTGCAACCTTCCGTTAAAGGAGTTGGTTCATGCCTGCTGCGCACTGCCGCCAGAAGTCCGATATGTCTTCGTCGTCCACCACCGGCCTGCTCGTCCGCTTTCGGCATGACCAGCGCGGGGTTACCGCATTGCTGTGGGCGGGAACATTCACCGGCTTTCTGATGGCCGCGGCAGTGGCTGTCGACTACGGGCTCGCGGTCGCCGAGTCCCAACGCGAGCAGCTTGCGCTCGACGCGGCCACGCTCGCCGGCTCCGCGCAAATCAGCAGTCCTGAGCACGAGACCATGGTGGTCGCGACGGTGGAGGCCTTCTACACCGCGAACCGCACGGCTGTCGGCGGCAGCACTCTAAAGTCCACGAGCTACGATGCCGACAAAGGCGAGATCGAAGCGACGGCTGGTACGGCGCTGAAAACCAAGCTGCTCAAGATCAAGGATTACGGCCAGAAAACCATCGACATTTCCACCCGCTCCAAAGTCGTGCGCGGGACAGGGACAGTGGAGATCGCCATGGTTCTCGACAATTCGGGCTCCATGGGAGGAAGCTCCGGGTCGGTCAACGGCACCTACATCGAGGATCTCAAGGTCGCCGCCAAAAATCTCTCGAGTGCGATGTTCACCGGCGCCGAGGGCACCGATCGGGTCAAGGTCGGGCTCGTGCCATTCGCCGCGTCCGTCAATATCGGCCCCGGGAATCGCGGCGCCGCCTGGATCGACAATAACGGCCAGTCGCCCATCCACTCCCAGAACTTTTCCGAGAACCGCAGCCGGTTTTCGCTTTTCGACGACATGAACGTCGCCTGGAAAGGCTGCGTCGAGACCCGGCCGGGCGGCTACGATACCTCCGACCAGCCTCCGGTTCCGGGCGTCCCTGAAAGCCTGTTTGTGCCGATGTTCGCCCCCGATGAACCCGACGACAGCAACGCATCTGCCGCCGGCCAGCCCAACTATCCGAACAACTACATCTCCGACTTTGGCGGCAACTGTCCGGCCGGCGAGCAGATCTGCACCAGGTTCAACAAGAGGAGAAACTCCTGCACGGCCTACGCTCCCGCCCCCATCAGTGTCGCCGAGGCCCAATCGCGGACATGCAAGTATCAGGCGGCAACGCCGTCGGATGACACCGGTCCCAACTCCGGTTGCACGACGGCGCCAGTCCTGCCGCTCAACTCGACCAAGCAGGACGTGCTCGACGCCATATCGGCCATGGGGGCCAGCGGCAACACCAATATCGGCGAGGGCGTCATGTGGGGATTGCGTGTGCTGTCCCCCGGCGAGCCGTTCGCCGAGGGCCGTGAACCGGGGCAAGGCGACAACCGCAAGTTCATGATCGTGATGACCGACGGCGAGAACTTCCTGTCGTCGACGTCGAACCACAACAGGTCGGTGTATGCCGCCCACGGCTATGCCGCCAAGGGCCGTCTCGGGACCACCTATACGCAGGCGGGCTATGGTGAGGCGCTCAACGCCAAGCTCACGGCAGCCTGCGCTGCGGCCAAGCAGCAGGGGATCACCATTTTCACGGTAGCTTTCCGCCTAGAAAGCAATCCGACGACGCAAACATTGCTCAGGGGATGTGCCACCACCCGAGATCAATTCTTTACGGCCGGCGACGGCGACGCACTGCTGCAGTCGTTCCAGAACATTGGCCGGCAGATCTCGCAGTTGAGAATTGCGGAATAGGCCCGGATGGACCAGGGCGCGGCGGACCCGGTGCCGCGCCAAGTTTTTCCCCAGTGCCGTGACCGCCCCACAGGATCGGGTGGCGGCAGCCCACGCGTGCCAGACCATCTCTAACCAAGTCATTGAATTCCGTGGTCGTTGTTTGCAGCCCGCCATGGCCGACGGGGTCTCTTGATCTGTTCCGCACGGCACCGAACCTGTGGGCAACCTGTGGGCGCCTGCTGATTGTGTCACGGTTTACCTGACGCCGCGCTGGAAGCACGCCCCGAAAGCCGCGATTGTGCCGCGATCGCAGTTTGTGCGCGTTGCCAAAACCAACGTGTACGGTGCCCGCTTGTCATCGCGTTCGCGGCGCCCTTGCCGGTCCAGTCCGGGCCAGTCAAATGCAGGGTTCCAGTATCATGTGGACGCAGAAAGTTCGCGCATCGGCGCATCTTGGTTTATGCCTTGCGGCACTCGCGGTTCTTGTCGGACTTCCGGCGAACAAGGTAGACGCACAAGTCAGGCGCGAGGCCGCGGCATCCGATTTCGACCCAACCCACAAGTCGGTCCTCAAGATCCCTGGCGGCAGCGCGCTGCCAGCGACCCGCAAGGTGACGCTGGGCGCCGACAAATCGATGATCGTCGAGGTTCCGGTCGATCTGCAGAATGTGCTGGTGTCGAACCCGGAGGTGATCGACGCCGTCGTCCAGACCTCGCGGCAGGTCTACATCCTGGCCAAGGCGACGGGCGAGGCTAACGCCTTCTTTGTCGGTCCCGATGGCCAAAAGGTGCTGTTCCTCGAAGTGACGGTCGCCCGCGATCTCGGTGCACTTCGCGATACCATCGCGCGGCTGCTGCCGGGGTCCAAGGTCGATGCAGAGATGATGGGCGAGAACATCATCCTTTCAGGCTCGGTCATCACGCCCATCGACGCGTCCCGCGCAGGCGAGCTGGCGCAAAGGTTCGTCAAAGGTAAGAACACCGTGGTCAACATGTTGAACACGGCGAGCAAGGAACAGGTGCTGCTGAAGGTTCAGGTCGCCGAAATGCAGCGGGATGGGCTGCGTCGCATCGGTGTGGACATTCCGAGGGCCGTGCTCAGCGCGGGCGATTTCACCTTCGCGCAGGTCGTCCGCAACGCCTTTCCCGTCACCAGCGGCCTGGTTCCATCCGCCACCGCGGCCGCCACGGCGACGGGCGTCCCCGTGGTCACGGCAGGTTCGGCCTTCCAGCCCGGATTTAGTAATGGCAATCAAAGCGTCAGCGCGTTGATCCAGTCGCTCGAGCGCAGCGGCGTCATCCGTACGCTGGCCGAGCCCAACCTGACCGCGATCTCAGGCGAAACGGCGAAATTCTTGGCGGGTGGCGAGTTCCCGGTGCCGATTGCACAGCAGAACAACACCATCACGGTCGAATGGAAGCCGTTCGGCGTCAACATCTCGTTCAAGCCGGTCGTGCTGTCGGAAGGCAAGATCAGCCTGACCATATCCGCCGAGGTCAGCGAGCTGTCGTCCGATGGCGCCATCACGATCGGCAGCATTTCCCTGCCCGGTCTCAAGGTGCGCCGTGCCGAGACCACGCTCGAGATCCCGTCAGGAGGCACGCTGGCCATGGCCGGGCTGCTTTCGGATTCGACGAGGCAGAACGTCGAGGGTGTTCCGGGACTCAAGTCGCTGCCCATTCTGGGGGCACTGTTCCGCTCGAACGATTACCAGAAGAACGAGACGGAGTTGGTCATTCTCGTGACGCCTTACATCGCCTCGCACGCGGCCAAACGGGATCTCGCCAAGCCCGACGACGGCTACTTGCCGTCAAGCGAATTGAAAGAGCTCTTCTTCGGCCACATCAACCGCGTCTACGGCCACGGAACACCGGCCGACCGGAGCCGCTATCAGGGCGATTACGGCTTCATCGTCGATTATCCGGGAGTGAAAGGATGAGCGCGCGCAGCACCATGAGCAGCACAATGACAATTGCCCGGCGATCCAAGGTCCGCAGCGCGCACCCATTCGGTCCCAAGTCCCGGCGACTGGGTCCTGCGGCCATAGCCCTCCTAGTTCTTGGACTTGGTGGGTGCCGCGATCACTGGGGGCTCGACAATCAGACAGCGGCCCTTCTCAGCGATCCGGAGAAGCGCCATCCGATCGCTTTCTCGTCGCGCACCGAGGCGCTGTACGTCGAGATCGTGCCCGACGGCGGCGGGCTCTCGAACAACCAGCAGACTGACATCATCCGCTTCGTCGACCGTTTCAAGGTCGAAGGTACCGGCCGGTTGATGGTTGCCGCTCCCGGCTCCGCGCGGGGGGCTCTTTCGGCGTCGCGCTCGGTGCGGCAGGTCGAGGACATTGTGCGCGGGGCGGGACTGCCGCCCGAATCCGTGGCGAACGCGCGCGCGCCGGCGGATACGCGCTATGGGCCGGCGATCCGGCTAGCCTACGAGCGGCCGGTGGCGGTTGCCCCGCAATGCGGTGACTGGTCGGAAGACCTGGGGCCGAACCGGGAGCGGCTGCCGCATACCAATTTCGGCTGCGCGACGCAGCGAAATCTGGCGATGTCGGTCGTCACCTCCCGTGACCTGCAAGTCCCGCAGGAAGATGGCGATAGGGCCGGCGAACGGCGAACCGCGGTTTGGACCAAGTTCACCGGCCTGTCTTCGGGCGGCGGCGGGTCAGCCGCACCTAGCCCCGCGGCTCCGCCAGGGGTTGGGGCTGCGCCTGGGGCCGCTGCGCCCTGAGTTCTTTTTGCTTGCGGGTTCAGCCGGTCTCGCTCATCGCTGCTGAACGACGGCATGCGGTTCCCCCCGCCGCCGTCGTTATTGTGCGCGGCTGCGTGGAGGCAAGGTGTGGTCGAGGTTGCTCAACGCGACAGACAGGTATTGCGCAGGACAGTCTTTTGGGTCGCTGTCCTGAACCTTGGTTACTTCGTCGTCGAGTACGCAGCTGCGAGCGTCATTTCGTCGGTTGCGCTGTTTGCCGACAGCATCGATTTTCTGGAAGACGCCACGATCAACTTTCTGATTGTCGTTGCCGTGGGCTGGAGCGCTGCCAGGCGGCGGATTGTCGGGTTGCTCCTCGCACTGATCCTGCTCTTGCCGGGATTGGCGGCATTGTGGACCGCATGGTCGAAGTTTGGCTCTCCCGTGGTGCCGGAGCCCGTCACTTTGACCCTCGCGGCCTGTGGCGCGCTGGCAGTCAATATCACGTGTACCATGATGCTGGCGCGGGTGAGGGAGCATGGCGGCAGCCTGTCCACGGCCGCCTATCTCTCGGCACGCAACGACGTGCTGGCAAACATCGCGATCATCGGGGCCGGTTTGATGACGTTCGCCACGCACTCCCATTGGCCGGACCTGATCGTAGGGCTCGGCATCGCCGTGATGAACGCCGGTGCGGCCTATGAGGTTTATGAAGCTGCCGAGCGCGAAGCGGACGACGGGGGTTCCGACGTCGACGTCACGACCGAGACGGCTGCGGAAGTTCCGCAAAAGCGCGCGCGACCATGACCCACAACGCCGCCGCCGATCACGGTGACCACGAACGGCGCGCCGCTGCGACCGCAATCGAAGGCGCCGTCACGCAAGCCTTCGGCGTCTATGGTTTGCCACTGCCCGCACTGGTCGACGTGCCCGCGCGTGCGACGCAGTACTCGCCGCTGGTCGCGGGGGCGTCGGCGCTCGAGGATGCCCCGGCATCGGCACTCGCCGGTTTCGTCTTGCTCGCACCGCCTTCAACTCTCGAACGCCGCTGCGTCATCGCCCTCGCGCTGCGGGCGGTGAAGCCCGGTTCGCCGTTTACAGTCCTGGCGCTGAAAGACAAGGGTGGGGCCCGCATCGGGCGTGAGCTCGAAGCCTTCGGTGCGGAGGTGCGAGACGATGCGCGGCGCCACCACCGCATCTGCACCACGGCTCGGCCAGCCACCCCCACGGGGCTCGATGAAGCGATCGCCGAGGGAAGCTTGCGCTTCGTCGACGCTATCGGGCTCTGGTCGCAACCAGGCGTGTTCAGCTGGGACCGGATCGATCCCGGCACCGCGCTGCTGGCTTCTATTCTTGCTGCGCAACTGCCTCTCGCTGGCCGCGTCGCCGACCTCGGCTGTGGCATCGGCACTCTCGCGCGGGCGACGCTTGCGGCATCGATCGCAATATCCGAACTGACGCTGATCGACCGCGACCGGAGAGCGATTGCCGCCGCGCGATTGAATGTTCCGGATGCACGCGCGCGCTTCACATGGTCCGATTTGCGAGCGCACGCGGGCGGGCTCGCGGATCTCGATGCCGTCGTCATGAACCCGCCATTCCACGACGGTGGCGCAGAAGACCGCGCGCTGGGCCAGGATTTCGTGCGCATAGCGGCACGCATGTTGCGGCGCGGCGGCCGGTGCGTTCTGGTCGCCAACCGCCACCTGCCCTACGAGGGTATTCTGGCGTCTGCATTCAGAAGCGTGACGCTGCTGGCCGACAGAGCGGGTTACAAAGTCTATGAGGCCGTCAAGTGACCGAACCATCGCCTGAGCCGGGGCGGCTTCTGCGCCTCGACCGCTTACTCGCCAACATGGGCTACGGTTCGCGCCGCGAGATCCAGCAGCTCGTGCGCGCAGGCCGCATCCTGCTCGACGGCGCCCGGCCCGCGGCCGCCGATCAGCGCGTGGCGGTTACGCCCGGCCTCTCTTCCCGCATGACTATCGACGGCCGCCCGCTCGATCCGCCCCCGGGGGTCGCGCTGATGTTGAACAAGCCGCTCGGCGTCACTTGCTCGCACAAGGAAAGCGGCCCGCTGGTCTATGGTTTGTTGCCACCCCGATGGCGAGGCCGTGATCCGATGATTTCGACCGTCGGCCGGCTCGACAAGGAAACGTCGGGATTGCTTTTGCTGACCGACGACGGCGAGCTGTTGCACCGGATCATTTCGCCGCGGCGGCAGATCGCGAAGCGCTACCGGGTGTCGCTCGAACGGGCGCTTGGCGGCGACGAGGCGGAGGTCTTCGCCAGCGGCACGTTGATGCTCGAAAGCGACGACAAGCCGTTGAGCCCCGCCGTCCTTGAGCCGATCGGGGAGCGTGAGGCGTATCTTACCGTCACCGAAGGCCGCTACCATCAGGTGCGCCGGATGTTCGCGGCGACTGGCAATCATGTGACAGCACTGCATCGCGATCGGATCGGATCGCTCGATTTGCCCCCCGATCTCGAAACGGGCCGCTACCGCGTCTTGACCGCGGCCGATATCGGCGCCGTTATCGGGACTGCCGACTCCGCCTGATACCCGGATTGGCGACGCACTGCGCGGTGTCGTTGTGTGCATCACGCCGGCCGGCATCAGTTTTTTTGGTCGGCCGCCGCCAGGGCTGGCTGATCCGGATTCGGATCGGCGCGGGAGACCTTGACCCGTTCTCCACCTGCGGACAGACTTTCGAGGTAGCGCACGTTGACGCGGACCTTGTCGGGCGTCAGCACGGCTTCGCTGACCTTCTTCGCCTCGCCGACGTTGCCGCTGAGCCCCAGAAGCAGCGCGAGGTTCTGCTGTGCCTGGGGCTCGACGCCCCTGGTCTTGGTGATCCGTTTCAACAGCCGCTCGGCTTCGTCGTGCTTGCCGTCGAGCGCATAGGACAGCGCCAGATTGTTCAATACCGACGGATGATCGGGCGCGATTTCCAGCGCCTTGGCGAACTGCAGTTGCGCTTCCGATTGCTTGCCCTGAGCCGCAAGTGCAGATCCGAGCCCGGAATGCAGCCGCCAGTCGGCATCGGCCGGATCGAACGCCTTGCGTAACAGCGCCTCGGCCTTCTGTACCTTTCCGGCATCGAGCGAAACCAGACCGCGCTCTTTCATCAACGCCTTGTCCTTGGGCTCTTTCTCAGCCGCCGAATCGAGCACGGCGAGCGCCTTGAGCTTGTCGCCGGCGAGCCGCAGCTTGCGCGCGTCGTCGATCGCCTGGGTGACGGACGGCTTCGGCGGCGCAACGCCTCGGGTCTGAGGAGCTGCCGCGTGCGTTGCGTCCGATCCGGTGACAGGCGCCAAGGCTCCGGTCTCGACCGTCGGCGGCGAGCCTGACAGCGCGCCTAAGGTCAGGTTTGCTTGCGCGCAGCCTGCCAAGGCCAAGGCCGTTGCCACCAATAGAACGGCGCAGCTGGGCCAGGCGTTGGGGCGCTTTTCGAAATTTGATCGTTCGAATATGTCAAGCGACATGTCTTACTCCTCTCGAAAGGCCCGACGGCAGCTGGATCGTGGGCAGGATAGGATCTGGCTGGGTGGATACGGCCATGGGCGCCGGGCATCGAACGCGGGACTACTGCCAATGCGTGAGACTCGACCTAGTCAGATTCGCCGAATGCAAGAGAGGGCGTAGGGAGGATGTCCCCGTTATCCCCAGGACGGGCATTTGCCCTGAAATTTGGGGTGAGGGCATTTTCCGAGGGTCAAGACGGACGCACTCACCGGACACAGCTTGACCGTCATACTTTCGCGATGCTTCTCCAGCGTTGACCGACCATGGTTCCCGCATGCTAAGGTTCGGCCGTTCAGTTCGAGATGTTTTGGCCGCGATGATTGTCCGCGTGCGTGATCCATGAGCCAAAAGGCCGGCAACCTGATGACAGCGTCTGATGCGATCATCGAAACCCAGGGCCTCGGCAAGAGTTTCAAGGGCTTCTGGGCGGTCAAGAATGTCGATCTCCGGGTACGGCGCGGCACGATTCATGCGCTGATCGGCCCGAATGGCGCCGGCAAGACGACCTGCTTCAATCTGATCACAAAATTTCTCGTGCCGAGCGAAGGCACGATCCGCTTCAATGGCCGTGACATCACCGCGTTGAAGCCCGCTGACGTTGCCCGGCTGGGTCTCGTCCGCAGCTTCCAGATTTCGGCGACCTTCCCCCACCTGACGGTGATGGAGAATGTGCGCGTCGCTCTCCAGCGGCCGCTCGGCACCTCGTTCCAGTTCTGGCGGTCGGAGTCGTCGCTCGACAGGTTGAACGACCGGGCCATGGCGCTCCTAGCCGACGTCGGGCTCGAGACCTACTCGGAGTTGCCAGCCGTCGGGCTGTCCTATGGCCGCAAACGCGCGCTCGAGATCGCCACCACCCTGGCGCTGGAGCCCGAGATGCTACTGCTCGACGAGCCGATGGCGGGCATGGGGCGAGAGGACATCGCGAGGGTCTCGCAACTTATCAAGCGCGTAGCCAAGAACCGGACCGTGCTGATGGTCGAGCACAATCTCAACGTGGTCGCAGATTTGTCCGACACGATTACCGTGTTGGCCCGCGGCGAAATTCTGGCCGAGGGCGATTACGCGACGGTCTCACGCAATCCGCAGGTGGTCGAAGCCTACATGGGCACGGGCGCCGGCACGCCAGCCGGAGCGAGCGCCGCCGATGCTTGAGACCGCACCTTCAATGATCACGAAAACCGCTGAACTCCAGGTCCGCGACGTCCACGCCTGGTACGGCGAGAGCCATATCCTGCACGGCATGTCGTTTGCTGTGCCGAAGGGTGAAGTGGTCACGCTGTTGGGCCGCAACGGCGCCGGCAAGACCACCACCATGCGCGCAATCATGGGATTGGTGCGGCAGCGCCAGGGCTCGATCCGGTTCGGGGAAACCGAGACCATCAAATTGCCTCCGCACGCGATCGCCCGGCTCGGGCTCGCCTATTGTCCCGAGGAGCGCGGCATCTTCTCGAGCCTCAACGTCACAGAGAACCTGTTGCTGCCACCCGTGGTCAAGCCCGGTGGCATGAGCCTCGACGAGGTCTACGGGCTGTTCCCGCGCCTCAAGGAGCGAGGCAGCAGCCAGGGCACTAAGCTTTCGGGCGGCGAGCAGCAGATGCTGGCCATCGCGCGCATCCTGCGCACCGGAGCCGACTTGTTGCTTCTCGACGAGCCGACCGAGGGGCTCGCGCCCGTCATTGTCCAGCATATCGGCGAGATCATACGAACGCTGAGGACGCGCGGCTTCACCGTACTTCTGGTCGAGCAGAACTTCCATTTCGCGGCGACGGTCGCGGACCGGCACTACGTGGTCGAGCATGGGCATGTCGTCGATATGATCGAGAACAGTCAGCTCGCCGCCAACAAGCAGAAGCTCGAGGGCTACCTCGGCGTCTAATCAAAAGAACCACTGGAGGAAAACAATGCGTCTCAGAAGTCTGATGCTCGGGGTGGCCGCCGCGGCGCTGTTTGCGGCTTCGGCCCAGGCCCAAATGACCGATGGCGGCATCAAGATCGGCGTGCTGACCGACATGAGCGGAACGTATTCCGATCTGTCGGGCGGCGGCTCGGTCTGGGCCGCCAAGAAAGCGGTCGAGGATTATCTCAAGGACAAGCCCGGTCTGAAGGTCGAGGTGGTCGGCGCCGATCACCAGAACAAGGCCGACATTTCGGCCAATACCGCGCGCCAGTGGTACGACGTGGACAAGGTCGATGTGATCGTCGATCTGGTGACGTCGTCGACCGCGCTCGCGGTCAACCAGATCGCCAAAGAAAAGAATAAGGTGGCGCTCGTTTCGGGTGCGGCGTCATCGGCGCTGACCGGCAAGGACTGCACGGCCAATACCATCCACTGGACCTACGACACCTGGTCGCTGGCCAACGGCACCGGCAACGCCATCACCAAGACGGGCGGCGACAGCTGGTTCTTCCTTACTGCGGATTATGCCTTCGGTCAGGCGCTCGAGAAGGACACGGCCGCCGTCGTCGAAAAGAACGGCGGCAAGGTTCTGGGCAAGGTGCGGCATCCTTTCCCAGCGCAGGATTTCTCCTCGTTCCTGCTGCAGGCTCAGGCATCGAAGGCCAAGATCATCGGCCTCGCCAACGCCGGCGCCGATACCACCAATGCGATCAAGCAGGCGTCAGAATTCGGCATCGTGTCGGGCGGGCAGAACCTTGCCGGTCTGCTCGTCTTCATCACCGACGTTCACGCGCTCGGCCTCAAGACGGCCCAGGGCCTGATTTTCACCGAGGCTTGGTATTGGGACGCCAACGACAACAACCGCGCCTTCGCCAAGGAGTATGCTGCGGCCAACGGCGGCAAGTATCCGACCATGGTGCACGCCGGCGTCTACTCGTCGGTCATCCACTACCTGAAGTCGGTCGAAGCCTTGAAGGGTGACGCGGATGGCGCCGCCGTCGTCGCAAAAATGAAAGAGTTGCCGACCGACGACAAGCTTTACGGCAAGGGCACGGTTCGCGCTGATGGCCGCAAGATCCACGACATGTACCTGTTCGAGGTCAAGAAACCAGCTGAGAGCAAGGGTCCGTGGGACTACTACAAGACCCGCGCGACGATACCCGCCGCCGAGGCCTGGCGTCCGCTAGACGCTGGCGAATGCCCGCTGGTCAAGAAGTGAAGGTGAGGGAGTTGGGAGTGGGGAATAGGGCATAGGCGAAAAGGGTAGGCCTCGACCGGCCCGACCGATCCGACTGCAACGTCCTGCTCCCATACTCCCCACTCCCGTCCTGCTGCCCCTCAATTCCTCCCGGACCCCACCATGTTCGAGCTACTCGGCGTGCCGCCGCAGGCCCTCTTCGGGCAACTTTTTCTCGGGCTGATCAACGGCGCGTTTTATGCGCTGTTGAGTCTGGGGCTCGCCGTGATTTTCGGCATGCTGAACGTCATCAATTTTGCCCACGGCGCCCAGTACATGATGGGGGCATTCGGCGCCTGGGTTCTGCTCAAGTACCTGGGGATTCCTTATTGGGGGGCGCTGGTCATCGTGCCGGTGGTCGTGGGGGCCTTGGGTGTCGTTCTCGAACGCCTTCTGCTGTCGCGGCTCTACCATCTCGATCATCTTTACGGCCTTCTGCTCACGTTCGGACTGGCGATCATCTTCGAGGGCATCGCGCGTTATGCGTTCGGTGCATCAGGCGTCAGCTACGAGAACCCCATTCCGGGCGGCGTCAATCTCGGCTTCATGTTCCTGCCGTGGTACCGCGCCTGGGTGATCGTTTTCTCGCTCGCCGTCTGTCTCGGCACTTGGCTGATGATCGAAAAGACCAAGCTCGGCTCGTATCTGCGCGCGGCTGTCGAGCGGCCGGACCTGGTGCAGGCGATGGGCATCAACGTACCCTTGATGATCACGCTCACCTACGGCTTCGGCGTCGCGCTCGCCGCGTTGGCTGGCGTGCTGGCCGCTCCCGTCTATTCGGTGACGCCCAAGATCGGCGCTGAGATCATCATCGTGGTGTTCGCGGTCGTCGTCATCGGCGGCATGGGTTCGATCCTTGGATCGGTGGTTACCGGCTTCGGCCTCGGCATGGTCGAGGGGTTGACCAAGGTGTTCTACCCTGAGGCATCCAACATCGTGATCTTCGTCATCATGGCCATCGTGTTGATCACCAGGCCAGCTGGCCTGTTCGGCACGGCGAAGTGAGGTGGGCTCCATGAAATCGCGCGAAGTTCTGATCGGTCTGCTGATCCTGGCGGGGCTTCTCGTCGCGCCGACGGCAATCTATCCCGTCTTCCTGATGAAGGTCTTGTGCTTCGCGCTGTTTGCCTGCGCGTTCAATCTGCTCATCGGCTATGTCGGACTCTTGTCCTTCGGCCACGCCATGTTCTTCGGCTTTGCCGCCTACATCGCTGGCCATGCCATAAAGGTCCTGGGTTGGCCGACGGAACTCGGGCTCGCCGCTGCGACTGCGACCGCCGCGTTGATGGGGCTCGCTGTCGGGCTGATCGCGATCCGCCGCCAAGGGATCTACTTTGCGATGGTCACCCTGGCTCTGTCCCAGATGGTGTTCTTTTTCTGCTTGCAATCGAAATTCACCGGTGGCGAAGACGGCATTCAGGCCATCCCGCGTCGGCCTGTGTTCGGCGTGATCGATATCCAGAACGACATCACACTTTACTACTTCGTTCTCGCGATCTTCGTCGCTGGCTTTCTTCTCATCTATCGCACCATCCATTCGCCGTTCGGACAGGTTCTGAAGGCCATTCGCGAAAACGAACCGCGGGCCATATCGCTCGGCTATCGCATCGACCACTATAAGCTTCTGGCTTTCGTGCTCTCGGCGGGGCTCGCGGGTTTGGCGGGCGCTACCAAGGTTCTGGTCTTTCAGCTCGCCTCGCTCACAGACGTGCAATGGCAGATGTCGGGCGAGGTGGTGCTCATGACCCTCGTTGGCGGCATGGGAACGGTGCTTGGCCCGGTCGTCGGTGCCGCGGTCATCATCTCAATGCAGAACTACCTGAAGGGGCTCGGTGAGTGGGTATTGGTCATCCAGGGGCTCATCTTCGTGATCACCGTGCTTGTGTTCCGGCGCGGGGTGGTGGGCGAGATTTGGGCTGCCATGACCAGGCGCAAACCCGAGTCCGGACCGCCGGCATAGCCTGACGAACAACAATCGGGGCCTCTGCAACCTATCGTGTGAAAATGCTGGCGGCAGCGTTTCGATAGTGGCTTTTGTGCCGCACCGCTGCGGCCATTTCGCCGCCGCTCGGTCTTCGAGCAATTGATATCTGTTCAATTTGGAGCGGATTCCGGGTGCGCGCACTCTCGTTACTTTCCTGCAATCGCCATGGTTGCAGGGTTTTTTGGGCACAAGCCAAGGCTGGCAACATCGCCCGACTGCTATTGTGTCAGTTTTTCTGCGCCTAACCAATTGGCAACACCTGGTGTTCCATACTGCTTGTTCAGCCAAGCACGAGTCACCTAGCCTCGCGACAACAGCAAGAAACGACGGAGAAGCGCCCAATCGGAACTGAATTCGCCTCAGGCGGGTTCGGAGACTTGATTAGATATGGGAGCTGAAGATGATCGAGATTGTCGTATCCGTCTGTTCCATCGTGCAGGGCGCAACCTGCAAGGATGTCCGCCTGACCTTCATGGCCGAGAGCGCTACCCCGTTCGAGTGCATGATGTACGGCCAAGTCGAAATCGCGAAGTGGGCCGAGGGTCATCCCAACTGGAAGATTCAGCGCTGGTCCTGCGGCCGTCCAAGCCAGATGGCCAAGATCTAGAACGTCCAATCAGATTGCTGTTGTTTCCCTTTGGTAGCCGCGCGCATCCGGATGCGCGCAACACCCTGGCGGCGGCTTCTGGATACGTTGATTTCAGCGATTGACTTGTTGTTAGCC